>NZ_PUWT01000029.1:0-167031 GCF_002968995.1 Photorhabdus hindustanensis | reverse complement strand
GTTTTAGCGACATAAGTCACCGTCAATCCCTCATTGAGCATCAATAACGCCGTCAATCGACGGGAATAGTTCTTATCACGGGTTTTATGGATAAGTTTTCTCATTTTCTGGCATTCATTTTGAGGTATGGGTGCTATGATAGGCATCACTCAGTCCGTGTTGAGGTTTGGGATTTTTGGCAATTGATCAGATCGCAAAAATCGGACTGAGTTCCCTTCCAGTGATCTATTATTTTGAAAATTTATTTAGTTGGCATCCGAAAATCCAATAACGTATATAGCTCTGTCCAGCCAACATCTTTCTTGAGAATTTTTCTCGGAGGAAAAACCTTTTCTGGTTCACCTAATTGCTCGTGTAACCATTGTCTGGACATCAATGTCTTCAAAGGAGAAGGCAACTCATTAGGGAATTGGTATGAGGTTTTTTTCTGATCAAGAAAAATAAGTTCTATAGCAAACAGAATCTTGCCTTCCCTCTTGAAAGCCAAATACATCCCTTCTTTAATCATATCTAAAGTGATATCAGGATCTCCTGGGTATCCTGTTGGCTTAGTCTTATAAGGGATTAACCCTTCATCAAAAATTTCCTGATAAGACTTACCCAAGAAATTAATCAATGCTTCAATATTGATCGCCATTATTTATATAACCTCTTTTCTTAATTAAGCCAATTCATCTTCAATTTAACCTTTTAAGTTGTTGATTAATGAATTGGCTCTTCAAGAAAAACCACTTCTTTTATTGATTACCAACGTACTTCTGAGGTGGGTAGAAATGTCACTTCTTTAACGCGCTCTAATAGATCATAATCAACTTGCATGTTAGTTGGTATACGAAAATCTAGTATCGTGTACAAATCAACCCATCCAAACTCTTCTTTCATTATCACTTTTGGTTCTTTTGACTTTTCAGGCAATCCGAATTGTTCATGTATCCACTGACGTGACATATGTGAGATCAGCGGTGATGGTAACTCATTTGGAAATGTATATGATGGTTTATCACTATCTAGTAGAGTAAGTGTCACATCAAATAAAATTTTATCCTTCCGTTTAAAAGCAAGATAAACACCTTCTTTAACCATATCTAGAGATATATATTCAGTGCCAAAATTTCCTGTTGGCTTGGTTTTATAGGGAATGAGTCCCGCATCAAAGACTTCCTGATACGTTTTCCCCAAACTGTTTATTAATGATTCTATATTTACTGTCATTTGTATAACCTCTGTTCCTGATTTAGTTTATGCATTTTTACTCTAGCTTCTTCGAGTTGACGTTCTGTTGCACCATATTCCTGTAATGCTGGCATTATCGTATTAAAATCTCGATCGACAGCTCCCCGTAAGTCACTGGCATCCTGTCGTATTTGCTCAGGGGTATTACGTCCCCCATAGGTCGCACTGAGTTTTCTATGGACATCAGCAGGAATAATTATGGCTGCTACATTTTTTGATAATCTTTCTAGTTGCTTGGGTTTCAGTTCTGGATAAAGGTTTTTCCAGTAAGCCTGAACCGCAGCAGCCGAAGGCATATGATCTGCATGTGTTCCATTCCTTAGTCTCCCAGTAAAGTTTCTATATAAATCCACTTCAAACAATTTCACCGGCGGCTTACTCAAATACACATATACCGGTGGCATATTTGGGATGGGGAGTATCAGAATATAATCCCGAAAATCCTTCTCTTCCGGCATTGGCAACGATTCAATATCGCTGCCGACTTTATCCGGGATCGGCAATACGGTTATCTGCGACGGAATAAATGGCTGTTCCTCATTCCCGGTATGGGGTGGAACTTTGAATTCCTGCTCGTTTGGTGTCCATAAAATCGTTGGCCGGTGTTCTCCCGGTTCCCAGAACTCGTAATTACCGGTGGCCGGATTCAGTTTCATCATATGAACCGGCACTTTATCCAGACCACTTTCCGGGCTGACGTGATACCCCTGAACCGTCATCCTGCCGCTTTCTTCATCTCTGATCCAGCGAAAACGGACACGGGTCGGTGCTTTACCATACTGACTGGCAATTTCACTAAGATGATATTCGTTTAAGTAATCCTCCTCACCTTCATTTAGTCCCGATGAATAAAACAGCCCCATTAGTCCGACTGTCAATGGATTCGGAGCCGCCAGCCAGCGTCCGGTACTGCTAGTGCCACCGCCAATGTAACGCATCACCAGCGTTTCGCCATCCGCCACCGCGCTGCGAGTCGTTGCAGCTACAGCAGTCGCAGCGGCTTCGGCCTTATCTTTGCTGTCGCTAAACCACCGTTTATACCAAGGTAACTTTTTATCCTGCGGCTTATCCGGTTCTGGTGGGTGTTTCTTGCCTTGCGGAGGTTGTTCAGGCTTTGGTTCCGTGACTGGCGCGGGTGATGATTGAACCTGATATATCGCCATCCTACCGAAATTATTTGCCGGTTCAGTTTCCGTACCGGCATCGGTACAGCCTTTGCCCCGCTGGCGGGATTTGGCAAATACCGGGATCGGTGGAGGCGGTGCCTGTGTCACCGGTGGAGATGTGTGCTGAACTGTTGTCGCTTCCTTCACCGGTGACGAGAAGTTTTGCGCTGTCATATGAGCAGGTTGTTGACGAGGTTGTTCCTGCTTCTCGTAGCTGTCCATAACCGAGTTAATAAACCGGGCCCGACAAGGGCAGGTACTCACGCTGTCCAGTGTGCCGGCTAATCGTTGCCCCATATCAAACATGTCGGATATGCCGCCGACAATTGTGTAAGTACCGGGATGTTTACCACAGGTAACTTTATCCCCTTCACGCGCGGTTGCTCGCCCGTTAAATGTCATGGTGTGATCACCAGTAATAATCTGTCCGCCGCAGGTGGTTTTGTCACCAACGAGCAGGTAATACCCTATTGCCATCTACTTCGCTTCTCCTGCAACCAACCATATTAAACTTCTGTTTAACTGGAATCATTACTATGTTATTGACACTTAAATATGATAAGTGATCGATCCTGCAAAATATTTGAGTTAAAAAGATATAGAAAAGTTCAGAAAATAGTGAAAATAAGTTCGAGTTTTTTGTCTCCGGCTCTGATACCAAGTGGATAAGAGTTTGATGAGTTGATGTCTTGACCCCGTGGTGTTATTGAACTTGATCCCGCAAATACCCGGTCAAATTTCTCATTGTTCCAGTCATCGGATTTTTTCTCTTTTGTCATGCTAACCGCTATTTGATTCCATATTTTCTGAGCGATAGCGTTTAGGAATCTGACAAGGAAAGCCGTGGCCGAAGATAGCGATCTTGAGAAAACAGAAGAACCCACGCCCCATAAGCGGGAAAAAGCTCGAAAAGAGGGGCAAATAGCCCGCTCTAGAGAGCTAAGTTCTATATTGATGTTGACCAGTGGCCTAAGTTTGCTCTGGATGAGTGGTCAGTCCATGACGCATGAATTGTCGTTGATGGTGTTTGAAGGGTTTAACTTTGATCACAGTATGGTCAGCAATGATAAACAGATGGTTCAACAGATTGGCAGGTTGCTGCAACAGGCTGTTTTGGCTTTGTTGCCGGTTTTTGCTGGATTAGTGTTAGTTGCATTAAGTGCCCCGGCGCTATTGGGTGGATTAGTGTTCAGTACCAAATCCATCAAATTTGATGCGAAAAAATTAAATCCCATTTCTGGCCTGAAACGTATTTTCTCAATGAATGCGTTAGCGGAATTATTCAAAGCACTACTTAAAGCGGGATTTGTCGGCATTGGCGCCGCTCTGTTTCTTTGGATGAATTGGCCCGACATGTTGAGGCTGATAGCTCAACCGCCACTGTTGGCGCTGGATGATGCTATGCAAATGCTGATCTTCGCCGGTTATGTGGTGGTTTTCATGTTGATACCGATGGTGGCTTTTGATGTTGTTTACCAGATATACAGCCATTTGAAAAAACTGAGAATGACCCGGCAGGAAATAAAGGATGAATTTAAAGAACAAGAGGGGGACCCACATGTTAAAGCGCGTATCCGTCAGCAACAACGGGCGGCTGCCCGTCAGCGTATGATGGCGGATGTACCGAAAGCGGATGTGATTATCACCAACCCAACTCACTATGCTGTTGCGTTGAAATATGACGAAAAAGCGATGAGTGCGCCAAAAGTATTGGCGAAAGGGGCGGGGCTAATTGCTTTACGTATTAAGGAAATAGGTACAGAGAACCGCATTCCATTACTTGAGGCGCCGCCGCTTGCCAGAGCACTTTATCGTCACAGTGAAGTCGGCGGGCATATTCCCGCGACACTTTATGCAGCCGTCGCGGAAGTCATTGCTTGGGTCTATCAACTGAAACGTTGGAAACGGGAAGGCGGCTTGAAGCCGAAGAAACCTGAAAATCTGCCAGTGCCGCCAGCACTGGATTTTGCTGGAGAAAATAATCGTCATGGCTAATCTGGCCTCTATACTTCGTTTACCGGGCAATATGAAAGGCTCGCAATGGCAAATGCTTGCCGGGCCGGTATTGATCCTCTTGATTTTGTCGATGATGGTATTGCCATTGCCGCCATTCATGCTTGATTTGCTGTTTACGTTTAACATAGCACTATCAATCATGGTGTTGCTGGTGGCGATGTTTACCCGGCGTACGCTAGATTTTGCCGCATTTCCGACCATTTTGTTGTTCTCCACGTTATTACGCTTATCTCTTAACGTAGCTTCAACCCGTATCATTCTATTGGAAGGGCATACTGGCTCTGCGGCGGCTGGGCGTGTTGTAGAAGCATTTGGTCACTTTCTGGTTGGTGGCAATTTCGCTATCGGGATTGTGGTATTTATCATCTTGGTATTGATTAACTTTATGGTCATTACTAAAGGTGCAGGGCGAATTGCCGAAGTGGGCGCCCGTTTTGTGTTGGATGGCATGCCAGGTAAACAGATGGCAATTGATGCCGATTTGAATGCTGGATTAATTGGTGAAGACGAAGCGAAGAAACGCCGGGCGGAAGTGACTCAAGAATCGGATTTTTATGGTTCGATGGATGGCGCCAGTAAATTTGTGCGCGGCGACGCGATTGCCGGATTGATGATTTTGGTTATCAACGTCGTCGGCGGCTTAATTGTCGGTGTGGCACAACACGGTATGAGTCTGGGGGATGCGGGAGAGACTTATACCCTGTTAACCATTGGTGATGGTCTGGTTGCCCAGTTGCCTGCGCTGATTATTTCGACTGCGGCCGGTGTGATTGTTACCCGTGTAGCAACGGATCAGGATGTTGGTCAGCAGATGGTGACTCAACTGTTCAACAATCCCAGAGTGATGATGTTGAGTGCGGGTGTTCTCGGATTATTGGGTATGGTACCGGGAATGCCAAACTTTGTTTTCCTATTATTTACCGCAGCATTAGCCGGTCTTGGCTGGTATCTATATCGTCGCACTGATGCGCCGGTGGTAAATACAGAAAAACCAAAAATAGAAGAGCAACAACAGGCATCGGAGGCTTCATGGTCTGATGTTCAGCTTGAAGATCCTTTGGGTATGGAAGTGGGATATCGCCTGATCCCGATGGTTGATTTTCGCCAGAATGGTGAGTTATTGGGGCGAATCAGCGGCATTCGTAAGAAATTTGCCCAAGAGATGGGATACTTACCGCCGGTTGTTCATATCCGAGACAACCTTGAACTGGCTCCGGCGGGCTATCGTATTCTGATGAAAGGGGTAGAAATTGGTCGCGGTGAAGCGCATCCGGGGCGCTGGCTGGCGATTAATCCCGGTGGAGCCGTAGGGGAATTGCAAGGTGATATCACGAAAGATCCCGCTTTTGGTCTGTCTGCGGTTTGGATTGATGACAGCCTCAGAGAACAAGCTCAGGTTCAGGGATACACGGTGGTTGCCGCCAGTACGGTTGTTGCGACCCATATGAATCACCTGTTGACGCAATATGCGAATGAGTTATTTGGTCGTCAGGAAGCGCAACAATTGTTTGAGCGGGTCAGTCAGGAGATGCCGAAACTGACGGAAGACTTTATTCCTGATGTTGTTAATCTGACAACCTTGCATAAAGTGCTGCAAAATCTGTTGTCCGAACAGGTACCTATCCGGGATATGCGGACGATTATTGAAACTTTGGCTGAACATGCGCCTGGACAAACTGATCCTTATGAATTGACATCTTTGGTTAGAATCGCGCTTGGCCGAGCAATTGCTCAGCAGTGGTTCCCCGGCGCACAGGAAATTCAGGTAATCGGATTGGATGCTGGCCTTGAACGTTTGTTAATTCAGGCGTTACAAAATGGCGGAGGTCTGGAACCGGGATTGGCGGATAACTTACAACGACAGGCGACGGAAGCACTACAACGTCAGGAAATGCTGGGCGCGCCTCCGGTACTGTTGGTTAATCATGCATTACGCCCGCTGTTGTCGCGTTTCTTGCGTAGAACTTTGCCTCAATTAGTGGTTTTATCTAATCTTGAAATCAGCGATAACCGTCAAATTCGTATGACAGCGACTATTGGTGGTAATGGGTAGTTGTATCAATAGAAAACAGCAGGCCATTTATTCCAAAATGGCCTGTTATAATCATCATGGTAATTTTGGTACAGATATAAGATTTTCTCTTCAATGACAGAGGTAATGCGGGCAGCTTGGTTTTCCTAGCATAATTTACTATTAAATAATTCTTTTTCTCTTTTGGCAGTATAATCCTTATTTCCAATGGTAAAAGGTATCTTGGGATATTCCTCAATAACGGTAAGTTTTATTGACGTTATTATCCTCTTCAGTATGAGCCAATATTTTGAGCTTTCCTCTAATTTCTATTCCTCTTTCTTGTGCATATTAACCTCAATTAAAGCTTGATAAATATACATAAAACTGTCAGTTGAGGTCTGGAAAGTCACAAATTATACAAAAACAGTTAGCCTTATAAGTAATAAGAATGCCCCATTGTTATTTTTCTGAACTAAACTGTTATTTGTGCGAATTGAAAGAAATCACCATTTACAATGGTCCAATATGTTTCTTATGAAAGAAGATATTATTTAATTTTAGGAGTTTTTATGAGTCCCAAGAATGATTTTAAAGCTTTTTCTATTAATAGTAATGCAAATGTAGTAAGTCAAGATAAATATGAAGAGGGACAAAGTTTAAAAACGGGATTCCCCCCAGATAATATTACCACTCATGTATTAAATAAAGTATTACGTCAGTCATCAACGATAGCATCTGTTGTGGCTAATTTTATATCCATACAGAGTGGGAATGATGTTAAAGATAATGGGGATATGGAAATCCTTAATAAGGATTTTACAGATTCATTGAAGAATCATACGAAGGAGCAGTTTCCTTCTCAATTATCGTTTAATGGTTATCAGAAGTTTCCTAGTGGATTGATACTTCAGTGGGGCAAGCACCCATTTAAAGTATTAACTGAAAACACGGTAGTTCTACCGACTTCTTTTCGCCATAGTTGTTTGGCTATTATTATGATCGATACTGGGAATGCTTGTTTGCCAATGGCAGCAACACCTAACGGAACATTGAATAGTTTTAGAGCTTGGGTGAGTGGGCGGGCTAATGATTATCTTGGGAAGGAATGGGCTTTCACTCCTGATTATCCGTCAGGTGTTATAAATGGACAATATCTTGCAATAGGTTTTTGAATAGTGTTCTTAAAGTAAAAGTGAATAACTGAAAGCTGAAACCAATCCCGGCTTACATTTTTACTCTTTATTTATAATATCGTACAGGTTAACTATATGATTAAATAAATTTCTGATGCATGACTAGAATTCTCATTAACTGGGTGTTTGTGTTTAATTGCTTGTATTAATGGGAGAATTGTGGGTTGCCATCTGCTAAGTGGAGATCACATTATTTCACTTAGCATTATTGGTAATACATATTCACACAGTTTTTATTTCCTATAACTTCATGATTTTACTTATTTCTGTCAAAAAACATAATTCCCATTAATTACTGCTATGAGCAGGGATTAATTAAAATAAAATGGTTGCAGTAAGTTGTTTGGGAGTTTAATTGGTACTTTTTTGTTTGTACATGAATGTATGTATGTTTTTGGGTGGAAATATCTCATTTTATTTGATATTTTAAATTTATTTTACTCTAAATGATTGTTGTTATTTTTCATGAAAATTTAGATGAAATGGGAATTTTTCTTTTGTCACGTTTATTTTTATAAGTATTACATAAATGATTTTATCTATACAACAAACGAACTTTCTTTATTTGAAAATAATTCATTGGATGTTTTGTATCGTAATGTTTTACGTGGACGACTATTCAATATATTTATGACGAATCTTATGTTCTGTTCTGTCACTGATAGAAAGTTGTACTTGCTGGTCGAATCAGTTTTATATATTTATATTGAAATTATGAATAATAAAAATAGCATGTTTCTATTAGTTAATGCCTTTATATAAGAATATTTGTTTAAACGTATTTATTTTAACTTATCCATCTTGAGATAATGTTAAATATAAAAATAAATCAATCTGTACTGAGTGCAATAATAAATAACGGGCTAAATAGTCGAATGTTGAATAAAAGAATGATAAAGGAAAGATAAAAAATAACACACAAAATTGGGTGACGAAAAAGGAAAATTCAGTAATATCTGATGCCCTAAACAATTCAAAAGGATGAGAGTTAAATATGTATAAAAATATGTTAAATCCCGTAACATTAAGAAAAACAGCAAACGGACCTCAACTAAAAGGAAATGAGGGGACATATGACACATCAATATTAAAAGGCAGCCCTGTAGGACGAAGGGATATTGGGAATTTCGCACCACTACCCGCTCAAGCAGAAGTTTTTCAAAAAGTTGTTGACGAAAAAATAGCAAGCTTCAACACAAATGGAAATCCAATATCAATCGTTGTCTGGCATAATAGTCGGACAGGGCTTACCCATATCATGGATGGTCAGCATCGATTTATTGCTGCATGTATACTTGGAGTACCCGTTAATTTGACATGGAAAAAGTTCGGCATACCGCCTAATCAGATAGACTGGAGTGGTACAAAATTCTCAGATGGAATACCAGCCAAAACCAAGATATTTGGAAAATAATCGATTAAGTTAATTTAATGTGTATTAAGCGCCACTTGAGCTGATACAGCACCTTGAAAAATTGAGAGTTACCGGTTTTGGTATAGATTTAAAATCTTAAATAAAACGTCAGGTAACTCTCAGACTTCATATTACCAGTCCTATTATCAAATATATAAATCTGGAGGATGAACTCTATTTTTATATTTTGTTAATTTTAAATATCTATATTTTTAATTTCTTACAATTAACTAATAAACTTCTCCATTTAAATGGATTATTAGTCATGTTGGAAAAATTAGTTTTAATTGTTGTATTTAGTCTGATTCGCTAAATGTTTTTATTATGTAGCAGTGAGATGTCTTGGTATAAATATGTAACATTTATAAACATCATTGATTATTATATTTGCTCTAATAAAATCCTTGGTTGATTAGTTTAAATCTAATTGAATTAAAATAGTTATTGCGATACCAGTGGGATATTGTTTAAACGATACTTTTTTATGTGAGATTTTTAAAAAAAAGTAATTAAAATTTTATTAAATGGCTGGCAAAAATTCACTTTTATATAATGCTTAAATATATCTGATTGTTTCACACGAAAAACGAATAACGTAGTCAAGTTGAATATTAAATAAGTGTTATCGGAAGCGAGTCTGCCGAGGGCAGTTTCAGTTATACCCTATGGATTTCAAGTTGCATCGCGACGGCAAGGGAGTGAATCCCCGGGAGCATAGCAAACTATGTGACCGGGGTGAGCGAGTGCAGCCAACAAAGAGGCAGCTTGAAAGATGACGGGTATATAACACATAACCAAGGTCTGACATTATTAATAGGGGGAACATTATGTCCACCGAACCGCCGCTATATCAAGAAGATATTGTCGTGATACATGTTGCCACACCCAGTGATTTGGCGAAGTTTGCCGATCAATCACTCTTCTGGAATGAAAAAACCTATGAACAGATGAAAACTGCGGAAGTGTTGTTTACACCCGCCGGAGAAACTCCACCTGGTCTGGGCGTTAAACATGTCGCTACACCCGATAATTTGGCGAGGTTTGTCGATGAAGAAGGTTACTGGAATGAGAAAACCTACAAACAGATGGAAGTTGTAAGGGTGTTGTTTATACCAGCAGAAAAAATACGTGGTGTGGGGATTAAACATGTTGCCACGCCCGATGATTTGGCGAAGTTTGCCGATAAAGAACTTTTCTGGAGTAAGAAAGACTACGAACAGCTAAAAGCCGCAGAGGTGCTGTTTGTACCCAGAGAAGGAATGCCCGGTTAGGGGGAAATATATCGCCACGCCCGACGATTCGGCAAAATTTACCGATAAAGCGGCCAATTAGAATGAAAAGAAACATTAAGAGGGGGATAAAGCCAGAATATTGTTTATCTCGAAAATAAAAGAATAGAACGGCGTGTAACAACGTTAATTTATTTGTCATTCTGCATTGGAGGTATTAATGGCTCACAACAAGATATTTACATTCAGCGAGAATAATTTGTTGGATAAAGAGGAAGTTAAATCCTGGTTTAAATTATATTCCATGCCGAAAAGTGAAAATTATGCTCAATTGGTGCAAATCGCGGCGGAAGGTCGGCGTTTAGCTGGGCTGGACCCAGGTCAGATCGATAATAATCCAGGGGCAGGATTGAACCGGGATCTGGATGAAGTGAATTTACTCTTAGTGAATCCCGGTGATGGGGTGCATATCGGAGAAGACCGTGAAATTGCTGTCAATATTGATAAGAACAGCGGCTTACAGTTTATTAATGGCGAATTGGGGTTACGTCCCGACTTTAAATTGTCGCTGGAATTGTTTGAGAGTTTTACGGAAGAACAACAAAGAGAACTTTACCGTTGGCTGATTCATGCTGAGGAGATGGCAGCGAGTAAGGTGCAGTTGCCCGCGTTTGACTTACCGGCCAACGGTAACAATAAAAACCTTGGCGCTGTTGTCAGTGTCAGCGGCGATGGGAAAACTATCGCGCTTAGTGGGGCAGAAGGAAAGGAACCCGTATATCTATTTTCTTATACCGATAACGGTTGGCGGCAGCAATTCGCTGATTACGTTAGTGGTTATGGCGGCAGAGCGCTCAGCCTGAGCAGAGACGGTAATGTTCTCGCAGTGGGCATTGATAACCGGAACAGTGATGGCGGGCATGGTTCAGTGTTTATTTATCGCAAATTGTCAAATGGCGAGTGGGAGAAACCGGCCAAACTTTGGCTTAGTGAGGCGAACGTTCAGCAGCATTTCGGTTGCGCTGTGGGCCTAAGCGCCGATGGCACACTATTAGCAGTAGGTTCTTATGGCTGGAGATCGGGTTTATTGACTAACTGCGGCGCAGTATATCTTTATCAGTATGACGGGAAGAAATGGTCACAGCTTGGTGAGCGTCTGACCTTAGCTTCTCCGGCACAGGGCGATATGTTTGGCGGCAAACTTAGCTTGAGTGCTGATGGTTCAACTTTGGCGGTGGCGGCAACAGGGCGTAATGGTAATAACGGTGAAGTGACGATATTTCATCGTCATGGGGAATATTGGCAGCCGCGACCGCCACTCAATTCGCTGACTTCGCCTTTAACCATCAGCAGTGACGGCTTTGGCGCCAGTCTTAGCCTGAGCGATAGCGGCGATATCTTGGCGGTGGGGTGTCCGGGAGAGAAGAACAATGTTGGTGCGGTCTATTTGTACCAGCGTTACCGTAATTCATGGCAAGCCGTAGGGATACTGAGAGAAGCGGTGACGGCCGGGGAAAGGTTTGGCAGCGAACTCTCTTTGAGTGGCGACGGTCAGATACTGGTGGTGTCAACACCTGTTGGTAAAGATAACACAGGTGTGCAAACCGGTGCGGGATGGTGGTTTAGCTATCAGGATGAACAATGGATTTCGCAGGGCGGATTACTGGCAGTGGATGGGGAGTCAAACCATAAATTTGGCGCCGGTGTTTGTCTTAGCGGTGACGGCAATACGTTGGCGATTGGCGCCAGTGGCTGGAAGAGTGGAGAAGGGAAAGTTTACCTTTACGACTAGCTAAATGAGGAAAAAACGATGGCGAAAGAAATAACAGATGAAACGGTTAGCCAGCTTAGTGCTCACTTCGCCCCTGGCAAGATCCCGACTGAGGCGGCATTTTATTCACTGATTGATTGGGCTACGTTGTGGCGACAGCTTTTTGGTTGGCGGGATAGTGATCAAACTTATCATCCGGGAGTTGGGTTGCAGGTTATCGACAACCGTTTGGCGGTTAAGGTTGGTGATGGCATCTCGTTGGAACCGAAAGGGCTTGCGTTAAAGCTACAGCTCGATGGGGGATTGATGTTAGATAAATCTGGGGTGTTGTCGGTGGATGGGACTGTAGCGGTTTCGGCCCAAGCTTTTAAATTGCTTCCTGAGGAGACGCGGAAACAAATTGCCAAGTTGTTATTGAATGCGGGCACAGGAGGTAGAAAACAGATGACAGATGACAGAGAACAGAAGACAGAGAATAGATGACGGTGACTGTCTAATACGGCTTTTGAGGACATATTATGACGGATAAAGAAATTAGTTCTGTTGATTCATTGAAAGCGAGTTTTAAGTCCGGTGTTCCGCCCGCGCCTGAAGCCTTTTTCCATTTGATTGATGAGGCATATAAGGCATATGAAATCATTGATGGCGGTAAAGGGAATAGCCCGACCGCAGGGTTGGAACGAGATGACAACGGAAAACTGGCCCTCAACACGCATCATTTTGGTGGGTTGAACCTTGATCTGAGGGCTTTGGCCCTATCACTGAAGCCAAACGGTGGATTCTCTTTTGATGGAGGAAGGCGTCTGAAATTGGATGCCGAACGGCGGGTTCAGTTTGCGGATTTTTTCAGTTTATCGCGCTGGGAGCGGATGGAGATCACGCAGTTGTTGGGTATTAAACGTGCGATGATGGCGCGTATGGTTTCTCCTTCCCCTAAAGCGAATGAACATTTTGGCACTTCTGTGAGCCTGAACGCGGCGGGAGACTGCTTAGCGGTTGGGATGAATAATAAAGTCTGTGTATATACGGGCCGGAAGGGGGAGTGGAATATAAGTGCTCCTGCTGTGTTTGAGGATGATCAAGCTCAATCTCGTAGTTATTGGGATGTCAGTTTGAATGCGGAAGGAGATTGCCTGGCGGTGGGATACCTGGTGGAATACTACATGGATGCTAAAAAAGTGAGGGCTTGTGTATATACGCGCACGAATGGCGTCTGGGATACCAAAAATCCCATAGTGTTTCCGATGGAAGATCAAAATGCATACTCTATTAGTGCGAATGTCTGCTTGAGCGCCGCAGGAGACTGTCTGGTGGTGGGCGGCGTCTCCAGGTCCTATATATATACCCGCACGAACGGGATTTGGGATACAGAAAACCCCTTTCATTTATCTTACTTTACCACGGCTTGTCTGAGTGCCTCGGGAAACTGTCTGGCGGGGTATATTTCCAACATAGTTTATGTGTATACCCGCACGAATGGGGTTTGGGATAGAGAAAATCCCATTAAGTTCATTGCCTCTAAAGATAACTCATCCAGTTTTAATCGGATTTTTAGCCTAAATGCAGAGGGAGATCGTCTGGCGGTGGGGGTAGATTATGATGTCCCCACTAAGGGGAAGGTTTATCTGTATACGCGCACGAATGGGATCTGGGATACAGAGAGTCCCATTAAGTTTTCGGCTCCTGCAAGTGACGTAACGTATTTTGGCAGCGCTATAAAACTGAATGATGTAGGAAACCATCTGGTAGTGGGAGCGGCTTCCAGGGTGTATGTGTATACCTGTCTAAATAATCAGTGGAATATGGAAACACCTATCGAGATTTTGAACCCCTCAGGCAATTCGGACAATTTAAATGGTTTCGGTAAGGCTGTCAGTTTGAATCGGTGGGAGACGAGTTTGGCGGTTGGTGCAGTTTCAGCCGAGGTTGGTTCTGTGTCTGAAGCTGGTGCAGTCTATGTCTTTGAGAATGTCAAATAGAAGGAAGACAGAAGACAGAAGACAGAGAACAGATGACGGCGACTGTTTAATACGGCTTTTGAGGAAATATGATGACTGATAAAGAAATTAGTACCGTTGACTCATTGAAAGCGAGTTTTAAGTCCGGTGTTCCGCCCGCGCCGGAAGCATTTTTCCATTTGATTGATGAGGCGTATAAGGCATACGAAATCATTGATGGCAGTAAGGGGGATAGCCCGACCGCAGGGTTGAAACGAGATGACAAAGGAAAACTGGCCCTCAATACTCACTATTCAGGCGGGTTGAACCTTGAACAGAGGGCTTTGGCCCTATCACTGAAGCCAGAAGGTGGATTCTCTTTTGATGGAGGAAGGCGTCTGAAATTGGATGCCGATCGGCAGGTTCAGTTTGCCGATTTTTTCAGTTTATCGCGGCGGGAGCGGATGGAGATCACGCAGTTGTTGGGTTTTAAACGTGTCATGATGGCGCGTATGGTTTCTCCTTCCCCTAAAGAGAATGAACGCTTTGGCACTTCTATTAGCCTGAACGTGGCGGGAGACTGCTTAGCGGTTGGGATGGATAATAAAGTCTGTGTATATACGGGCCGGAAGGGTGGGTGGAATATAAGTGCGCCCACTGTGTTTGAGGATGATGAAGCTCAATATCGTAGTTTTTCATGGGATGTCAGTTTGAATGCGGCGGGAGATTGCCTGGCGGTGGGATATTTAATTGACGCTCGAAAAGCGAAGATTTGTGTGTATACGCGCACGAATGGCGTCTGGGATACCAAAAGTCCCATTGTGTTTCTGATGGAAGAGCAATATAGAGACTTTGGGGGTGTGAATGTCAGCTTGAGCGCCACAGGAGATTGTCTGGCGGTGGGGGGCGACTCTTCTTTTGCCTATATATACACACGCACGAATGGGATCTGGGATAGAGAAAACTTCATTAAGTTGGTTATCTCGTCTGACTTGTTTACCAGGGTTTGTCTGAGTGCCTCGGGAAACTGCCTGGCGGTGTATAGCGCCGATTATTCTTATTATCCTCAAGTCAATACAGTTTATGTGTATACCCGCACGAATGGAGTTTGGGATACAAAAAAACCCGTTAAGCTCATTGCCTCTAAAAATCGTTCACTCAATCTTAATTGGATTTTTAGCCTAAATGCAGAGGGAGATCGTCTGGCGGTGGGGGTAGATTATGATGTCCCCACTAAGGGGAAGGTTTATCTGTATACGCGCACGAATGGGGTCTGGGATACAAAAAGTCCCATTAAGTTTTCGGCTCCTGCAAGTGACGTAACGTATTTTGGCAGCGCTATCAAACTGAATGATGTGGGAAACCGTCTGGTCGTGGGGGCGGCTTCCCGGGTGTATGTGTATACCTGTCTAAATAATCAGTGGAATATGGAAACACCTATCGAGATTTTGGACCCTTCAGGTAATTCAGACAATTTAAATGGTTTCGGTAAGGCTGTCAGTTTGAATCGGTGGGAGACGAGTTTGGCTGTTGGTGCAGTTTCAGCCAAGGTTGGTTCTGTATCTGAAGCCGGTGCAGTCTATGTCTTTGAGAATGTCAAATAGAAGACGGAGGACAGAAAGCAGAGAACAGAGAACGGATGGCAGCGACTGTTTAATACAGCTTTCGAGGAAATTATGATGACTGATAAAGAAATTAGTACTGTGGACTCATTGAAAGCGAGTTTTAAATCTGGTGTGCGGCTCATGCCGGAAGCCTTTTCCCATTTGATTGATGAAGCATATAAAACATATGAAATCATTGATGGCGCTCAGGGTGATGGCCCAACCGCAGGGCTGAAGCGAGATGACAAAGGAAAACTGACCCTCAACACTCAGCATTCTGGCGGGTTAAACTCTAATCAGGGTGCTTTGGCCTTATCACTGAAACCAGAAGGGGGACTCTCTTTTGATGGGGGAGGATATCTGAAATTGGATTCTGATCGGCAGGTTCAGTTTGCGGATTTTTTCAGTTTATCGCGGGGAGCGCGGATGGAGATCACGCAGTTGCTGGGTTTGAAACGTACTCTGATAACGCGCATTGTTTCTCCTTCCCTCAAAGAGGGTGAATACTTTGGCACTTCTGTTAGCCTGAACGCAGCGGGAGACTGCTTAGCGGTTGGGATGAACAATAAAGTCTGTGTGTATACACGCCGGAAGAGTGGTGAGTGGAATACAAGCAAGCCTATTGTACTTGAGGCTTATGCGACAGAATATTATCTCTCTTCATGGGATGTCAGTCTGGATGCGGAGGGAGATTGTTTGGCTTTGGGAAACAGTTCGCCTGATGTGGTTCGTGTATATACGCGCACGAATGGTGTCTGGGATACAAAAAATCCCATTGTGTTTCCGCGGATTGCAGGAGACTTTGGTGTGAATGTCAGCTTGAGCGCCGCAGGAGATTGTCTGGTGGCTGGTGGCGAGTACTACCCTACTACGTTCTGTATGTTTACACGCACGAACGGGATCTGGGATATAGAAAACCCCATCCAGTTTCCGGTCCCTTCGAATTCTTCTCAGTTTGGCAGGGTTGCCCGCCTGAGTGCCTCGGGAAACTGTCTGGCGGTGCATGGTTATTCTACGTCAAGTACGATTTATGTGTATACACGTACGAATGGGATCTGGGATGGAGAAAACCCTATTAGGTTCAGGGTCCCTGAAGGTGAATTACGTGGTTTTACTAGGGTTTTTAGCCTGAATGCAGAAGGAGATCGTCTGGCTGTGGGGGGAGATACGGATTATTATAACCCTACTGATGGGAAGGTTTATCTGTATACGCGCACAAATGGGATCTGGGATACAGAAAATCCCATTAAGTTTTCGGCTCCTGCAAGTGATGTAACGTATTTTGGACGCGCTATCGAACTGAATGATGCGGGAGATCGTTTGGCAGTGGGGGCGGTTTCCCGGGTGTATGTGTATACCTGTCTGAATAATAAATGGAATATAGAAACACCTATCGAGATTTTGGATCCTTCAGGCAATTCAGACAATTTAAATAGTTTTGGAGGGGCTGTTGGCCTAAATAAGGCGGGGACGAGTTTGGCTGTTGGTGTAATTTCAATGAAGATTGGTTCTGCGTCCGGAGCCAGTTCAGTTTATGTCTTTGAGAATGTCAAATAGAAGACAGATGACGGTGACTGTCTAATACGGCTTTTGAGGAAATGTGATGACTGATAAAGAAATTAATACCGTTGGCTCATTGAAAGCGAGTTTTAAGTCTGGTGTACGGCTCATGCCTAAAGCCTTTTCCCATTTGATTGATGAGGCATATAAGGCATATGAAATTATTGATGGCGCTCAGGGTGATAACCTAACCACAGGACTGAAACGAGATGGCAAAGGAAAACTGACCCTCAACACCCAGCATTCTGGTGGGTTAAATTCTAATCAAGGTGCTTTGGCGCTATCACTGAAACCAGAAGGGGGACTCTCGTTTGATGGGGGAGGATATCTGAAATTGGATGCCGCTCGGCAGATTCAGTTTGCGGATTTTTTCAGTTTATCGCGGGGAGCACGGATGGAGATCACGCAGGTGTTGGGTTTGAAACGTACTATGGTAACGCGTATTGTTTCTCCCTTCCCCAAAGAGAGGGAGTACTTTGGTAGCTCTGTTAGCCTGAACGCGGTGGGAGACTGTTTAGCGGTTGGGATGAATAATCAAGTCTATGTATATACGCGCCGGAAGAGTGGTGAGTGGAATATAAGCAAGCCGATTGTGCTTGAAGCTTATGAAGATGAATATCATAGATCTTCATGGGATGTTAGTCTGGATGCGGCTGGCGATACCCTGGCGTTGGGAAATATGTTGCCGTATCCCACTTATAACCAAGGGCGGGTTTGTGTGTATACGCGCACGAAGGGAGTTTGGGATACAAAAAATCCCGTAGTGTTTCCGATTGGAAGTGAATACTTTGGTGCGAGTGTCAGCTTGAGCGCCGCAGGAGACTGTCTGGTGGGTGGGGCCAAACACTACACTGCGTTCCGTATATTTATGCGTCGGAATGGGATCTGGGATACAAAAAACCCCGTTCAGATTCCGATCCCTCAGAATTTTTATGAGTTTGGCTGGGTTGCCCACTTGAGTGCCGCAGGAAACTGTCTGGCGACGCATGATTTCGATCCAAAAAGCACAATTTATGTGTATACACGCATCAATGGGGTCTGGGATGGAGAAAACCCTATTAAGTTCAGTCACCCTGAAGGTGAATCATCTGGTTTCAGCAGGGTTTTTAGCCTGAATGCAGAGGGAGATCGTCTGGCGGTGGGTACGAATTTTTATAAATCCACAGATGGGGAGGTTTATTTATATAAGCGCACAAATGGGATCTGGGATAAAGAAAATCCCATCAAGTTTTCGGCCCCTGCAAGAGGCGTATATTTTGGCGGTTCTCTCGAACTGGATGATGCGGGAGATCGTCTGGCAGTGGGGGCGAATTCCCGGGTGTATGTGTATACCTGTCTGAATGGTAAGTGGAATATGGAAACACCTATGGAGATTTTGAACCCTTCAGGCAATTCAGACAATTTAAATGGTTTTGGTGGACCTGTTGGCCTGAATAAGGCGGGGACGAGTTTGGCTGTTGGGGCAACGTCAGAAGGTGTTGATTCTAAATCCAAAGCCGGTGCAGTTTATATCTTTGAAAATATCAATTGATGACCGTATAGAAGACAGAGAACAGAAGACAGAGAACAGAAGACAGATGACGGTGACTGTCTAATATGGCTTTTGAGGAAATATGATGACTGATAAAGAAATTAGTACAGTTGACTCATTGAAAGCGAGTTTTAAGTCTGGTATGCGGCTCATGCCGGAAGCCTTTTCTCATTTGATTGATGAAGCATATAAAGCATATGAAATCATTGATGGCGTTCAGGATGATGGCCCAACCGCGGGGCTGAAACGAGATGACAAAGGAAAACTGACCCTCAACACTCAGCATTCTGGCGGGTTAAACCCTGAACAGGGAGCTTTGGCCTTATCACTGAAACCAGAAGGGGGACTCTCTTTTGCTGGGGGAGGATATCTGAAATTGGATGCCGATCAGCAGGTTCAGTTTGCGGATTTTTTCAGTTTATCGCGGCGTGAGCGAATGGAGATCACGCAGGTGTTGGGTTTGAAACGCACCATGATAACGCGCATTGTTTCTTCCTTCCCTAAAGAAGATGAGCGTTTTGGCACTTCTGTTAGCCTGAACGCAGCGGGAGACTGTTTAGCAGTTGGGATGAATAATCAAGTCTGTGTGTATACGCGCCGGAAGAGTGGTGAGTGGAATATAAGCAAACCTATTGTGTTTGAGGCTTATGAAGATGAATATCATAAATCTTCATGGGATGTCTCTCTGGATGCGGCTGGCGATACCCTAGCGTTGGGAAACATGTTGCCGTATCCCACTTATAACCAAGGGCGGGTTTGTGTGTATACGCGCACGAAGGGCTTTTGGGATACAAAACATCCCGTTGTGTTTCCGATAGGACCTGAATACTTTGGTGTGAATGTCAGCTTGAGTGCTGCGGGAGACTGTCTGGTGGGTGGGGGCAAACCCTACCCTCCGTTCCGTATATTTATGCGCCGGAATGGGATCTGGGATACAAAAAACCCCATTCCGCTTCCGCTTCCTCCGGTTTTTTATGAGTTTGGCTGGATTGCCCGCCTAGGGGCCGCAGGAAATTGTCTGGCGGTGCATGGTTACGATAGTTCCACAATAGGTTCCACAACAAGCACGATTTATGTGTATACACGCACGAATGGGCTCTGGGATGGAGAAAACCCCATTAAGTTCAGTCACCCTAAAGGTGAACCATCTAGTTTTAGCTGGGCTTTTAGCCTGAATGCGGAGGGAGATCGTCTGGCGGTGGGTACGAATTTTTATAAATCCACAGATGGGGAGGTTTATTTATATAAGCGCACAAATGGGATCTGGGATAAAGAAAATCCCATTAAGTTTTCTGCTCCTGCAAGTGGCGTATATTTTGGCGGCTCTCTCGAACTGAATGATGCGGGAGATCGTCTGGCAGTGGGGGCGAATTCCCGGGTGTATGTGTATACCTGTCTGAATGGTAAGTGGAATATGGAAACACCTATGGAGATTTTGAACCCGCCAGGCAATTCAGACAATTTAAATGGTTTTGGTGGACCTGTTGGTCTGAATAAGGCGGGGACGAGTTTGGCAGTTGGTGCAACGTCAGAAGGTGTTGATTCTAAACCCAAAGCCGGTGCAGTTTATGTTTTTGAGAATGTCAAATGATAACTATAATCACTAAACTGGATATTAATTCGGAGATGTCGGATTGCTTTTTAAAGTCCTTGGACTTTCCGCCTTATATTCCCGTCCGCATTAGATGAAGGTTTACGGCGTTTTTCGTTAAAAGAGTGTGTTAGCATCATGATTAATTAATTCAATTGTTCTCTTATTTAGTTTTTTGTAGAGTTATTGACAGAACAGAACAGAACAGAACAATCTAACAATTATTTTGTTTTTTTACCTCAAACATGGAAAATAAACACATGATAACATCTAATAAAAATTAATTAAACATAACAGGGACATGTTTTAAAAGGATGTGGTGTTATCATTTCGGGTGATTTTATATTGTTTTAATTTAGTGGTAATTGTGTTTATGAGGAGTTTTAAATTTATTTATTAACCATTATTCTTGTCTTTATATTGGTTTTATTTGCGATTGAGAATTATTTAACATGGGTAATTATGATTTTGATATTGTTTGAATATGTGCTAAGTTTTCTTTGAAAATTAAAATGAAATACATTTACTGAATGATAATAAAAAGATTATATTTAAATAATGATGTTTTGTTATATTGTTGATTATTTTGTGCTTTTTTGGTGATTTTTTTAATGGGTTGATTTTAATCTAATTAACTTTAAGAGAGGGATAAAGCCAGGATATTGTTTATACCGAAAATAAAAGAATAGAACGGTGTGTGGCAACGTTAACTTATCTGTCATTCTGCATTGGAGGTAATCAATGGCTCATAATAAGATATCTACATCCAGAGAGAATAATCTGTTGAATAAAGAGGAGGTTAAATCTTGGTTTAAATTATATTCCCTGCCGAAAAGTGAAAATTATACTCAATTGGCACAAATAGCGGCGGAGGATCGGCGTTTAGCTGGGCTGGAAGAGTGGAGAAGGGAAAGTTTATATTTACGACTAGCTAAATGAGGAAAAGATGATGGTGAAAGAGAGAACAGATGACGGTGACTGCCTAATACGGCTTTTGAGGACATATTATGACTGGTAAAAAAATAACACGTATTGTTTCTCCTTCCCCTAAAGCGAATGAGCGCTTTGGCGCCTCTGTTAGCATGAGCGCAGCGGGAGACTGTTTAGCGATTGGGGTGGGTGATAAAGTCTGTGTGTATACAGGCGGGAAGAGTGGGTGGAATACAAGTACTCCTGTTGTGTTTGAGGCTGATGGAAATAGATATCGTAGTTCTTCATGGGATATCAGTTTGAATGCGGCGGGAGATTGCCTGGCGTTGGGATACAAAATTGGTTCTCAAAACGCGGAAGCTTGTGTGTATACGCGCACGAATGGCATCTGGGATACAAAAAATCCCGTGGTGTTTACGATCGAAAGTATAGAAGAATATTTTGTTGTGAATGTCAGCTTGAGCGGAGCAGGAGACTGTCTGGTGGTGGGGGGCGATCGCTATTCGTTTTATATGTATACACGTACGAATGGGATCTGGGATAGAGAAAACCCCATTAAGTTGGTTCCTCCGGGGGCGGAAGGGGTTAGTCCGACTGTCTGCCTGGGTACTTCGGGAAACTGTCTGGCGGTGCATGGTGCCGATGTTTCTTATCCTTCTTATCCTTCAATAAATACGGTTTATGTGTATACACGCACGAATGGGATTTGGGATATAGAAAATCCCATTAAGCTTGCCACTAAAGGTGGCGTACCCCTTCTTAACTGGGTTTTTAGCCTGAATGCAGCGGGAGATCGTCTGGCGGTGGGGGCGGATTATTATTTACCCACCAAGGGGAAGGTTTATCTGTATATGCGTACCAATGGGATCTGGGATAGGCAAAATCCCATTAAGTTTTCGGCTCCTGCAAGTGGCGTAGCGTATTTTGGCAATGCCATCAAACTGAATGATGCGGGAAACAGTTTGGTAGTGGGGGCGGCTTCCCGGGTGTATGTGTATACCTATCTGAATGGTAAGTGGAATATGGAAAAACCTATCGAGATTTTGGACCCTTCAGGTAATTCAGACAATTTAAATGATTTTGGTAAGGCTATCAGTTTGAATAAGGCGGGAACGAATTTGGCAGTTGGTGCGAGTTTAACCAAAGTTGGTTCTGTGTCTGGCGCGGGTGCGGTCTATATCTTTGAGAATGTCAAATGAAGACAGAAGACAGAAGACAGAGAATAGAAGACAGGTGATGGCGACTGTTTAGTACGGCTTTTAAGGAAGTAGATGACTAATAAAGAGATTAGAGTGCCGTCCATTGTGATGAGCGGCACTTGATTAAAGCTTATTTATGCTTAGGAGGAAGTGAGATTATTTTTTATTAACATCAGGAAGTTCTACAAGTTCTCCCCGGTTATACAGTGGCCCCATATCAATTTTCTCTTTACCTTTAATCGGAATATAGCCGGCTCCCTCTCTGGCTGCATTTGCCAATAGGCCGCAATCTTGATCGCCGGACCAAGAGAATATGCCTCCTAGCTTATGTTCCGCTGCGTAAATGCCTTTTTTGAACACCGTGCGAGGGGTATCTAGAGAGATAAAATGTCCGCCTGTGCTGTTATAAAGAAAGTCTGCGTCGGTGGCGGTGTCCGTCATTAATTTAAAACCATTTTTTGCCCATGCGAGTTGTTGCTCACAATCAAATTGATTGTTCAGCAAACAGAAAAATTCAGGCGCTCCGTTTTCCATTGTGCCTAGGGCTTGACCATTACGGTTGTATAGACGGGTTTTCAGATCAGCACCTACACAGGAACGGCCATAGTTGGCAAAACCAAGGTGAATTTTTCCGGGGGGAACTCCTTCAACTTCAATAAGGTATTTAATTGCTTCATCAGCGGAGAGATCGTACAGGCGATCAGGATCTTCTGACGCATAGTCAGGAGAATAGAGATTGGTGTGATGTCCAATATATTCTGCCCATCCGTTTCCAAAGAAGTCGTAAGTCATGACAAAAATATTATCCAAGCCATTGCGGATAAGTTCTTTGATGTTGGATTTTTTCAGTTTCCCAACGACAGCACTGGACGCAATTGTGATCTGTTTTTTGGCACTGGTGCCGAATGCCCGATCCAAAGCCTGACGCAATTCTTTAATCAGTATGGCGTAGTTAGGTCCATCATTAATTTCATCGTACTCATTGCCGTCTGCGCCAGTGGTGCCTGGGTATTCCCAGTCGATATCGACAGCGGTAAACATGGGGAAACGTTGGAAGAGGTCAACAATGCTGTCAATAAAGGTTTTGCGTTGCACTGTGTCTTTTAACATTGGAGAAAAGTAACCGGACATACTCCAGCCGCCGATACTGAACGCCAGTTCCAAGCGATGACCTGCCAGTTTGGCCTGTTGTTGCAGGTTCCGCAGCCCTCCGAGCAGGCCCGATGCGGCTTGCTGATTATAATATTGCAAGAATGTATTAGGGCCGGCATCTCTTTTATCTTCTTCGGGTAATCCGACGTTACGCGTGGTTCCTAGATCGCCATAAGGGTCAACGGGAACGATGTGGCCGGATGTGATAGGAGGATCTTCCGGTTTTAATTGTTTATTCCAACCCTCAGCAGACAAGTTGATTTTTTCACTTTTTTCTCCTTTATCGCCATAAATACCTAAAAAGCTGAATACCAATCTGTCATAGGCGGTTGGCGGAATATCAGCCAGATTAAACCCACGACCCGGGCCGTCATCTTCATCTTTATCCTTGTTTGAAGGCAAACGCGCATCGTACTGGCACCAGTCAGTAATATAGGCAGAAACTTTAGGGCGTGTCTTATCTGTTTCATATGGGTTATAAAGGGAATGACATACTCGTGCAGAGGTGTAAGAGAGATTGGTGCCTGAGCCATCAGGCTTATAGCCCTTTTCTTGATAAGTTTGCTCGGTGATAGCATCGGGTTTTAGGATGGCGACATCTCCGGGGATAGGTTCAACGGTGCCTTCCTTAGGATTACCGTGATTAGCGATTTCTTCCGCCGTTGCTTCTCTTACCCAGAGCCAGGCATTTTCGTATGATGGAATATTGTTACGTTCAGGAATGTGCCAACGTTCTACCCAGTAAGTGTTTTTATAGACTTGACCATCAAAGATAACGTAATAGGTTTCTCCACCGGATTGATTGCTCCAGGCGGTTAGCGGCGCTCCGATATTTTCACTGGCATCGGACATGGCTTTTTTGCAGGTATATTGATATTTCCTATTATCAGTCATTTTTTTTACCTTTATGTTTTTCACACCTCATTTATTGAGGTGCGAAATGTGAGTCGGTTAGTCTTGTTTTTTTTGAGCTTCGTGCTGTAGTAATCGCTGTTTGACTTTTTTAGCGAAGCTGTCGCTGCCAGGACGTGCCGTATAACGTAGATGAATGATAATGTCGCTCATCTTTTCCAGCAGATCAGATTGATCATCACCAAACTCCAGAGTCCAGTTAGAAAATACCCCTGTTCCCTCAAAGGGCAGGAAACGTTCATCTTGGAAATCAAGTCGGAACATGCCGCTGTCATCCACACCGGTTGATAACACCACTGTCTGGTTAGCCTGAACATTACGGAGTAAGCTTCGAGGTTCGTTATATATAAGCGGATTAAGGAGATGGTCGATGGTATCAATGTCTTCTGCATAGTTAATGCTGTTGCTGGTTTGTGTCAATGTTGCGCGAATATCTTGGTAAGGGCCTACCAGAGTGGCTAGAGAAACCGAAACAGTTTTTATACGGCGATCAACATGACCGGGATAATCCTTGAGAAACATGTCAGCGTCCAGAGGGAAATTAAAGCGCCCCGTTGACTTACCTGCTTCCCATGCTTGAGAGGTTAGCAGTGATTTTAATGAAATGGTTTTAACGACTTCCAGTCGGCGAACGTTCTGTTTTATATACTCTTGATCCATACGCTGTAAGGAAAGCTTCAAAGACTCGCCAGCCAGCAGCCCTTGGTAAAGATCGTTCCAGGCGCCGCCTTGAATAAATTGTGTGTCAAATTTCCCCATTTCATATTGCCAGGAAGCCTCAGCAGACAAACAGAGAGACATTACGGCGTCGTAAGCTTGTAAATACAGTGCGGATATTTGACTTATCATCCACATATACAAACTTTCGCTGGTGAACCGCTGAGAAAAATACTCTAACAGCGTATTATCGTGTTCTTTCTGGGCTTGTATCTGGGATAACTGAGTGATGGACGCTTGCAATTGGCGGTTCTGAATAGCAATTTGTTGATCGATTTCTTCAACGTTAATTTCAGCCTGTTTATATTGAATTTCCCATTCCTGACGGCGGCGACGGTAATTTTCTGAAACGCTCAGGCTGTTCGCTTTTGCATTTTTGGATTCATATTCAATGCGTATACCTTCTGCAATAGCCCTTAGTGGGGCCCCGTATTGCATCCCTCCCATTGCGAAGCCGAAAATATTGGGTACAAGATCGGCGACTGCCCCTGCGGTCGAGATGGCTTGTGCCGCAATTACTGCGTCAGCCGCGCCGGCCTGTAGCGCAATAACTTCCTGTTCGGCGCCGGAGATATCTTCATCATGCAATGCCTGATAGTGCTGTTGCCGTTCAAGAGCGGCACGACGGCTCACGTTTAGTGCATCCAAGGAAGCTTGGTTAATATCAATCATTTGTTGTTGCAGATTCAGTGTAAAACTATATAACCCCAACTGTTGCTGCATTCTGAATCGTTCGAAATCCAGATTATCTTTGCGTTCCAGTAAACTGAGCAGGCTATTACCATATTGAATTAATGTCTCCACACCATTCATTGCTCGGTTAAACACCGGTGCAAAACGGTAGTTGGGGATCGACATTCGTTTAGCGCCAGCCTGACGATTAGCGACAACACGTTGATAGCGCTGTTTTAGCAAATCGCGAGGGCTAATCAATTCATCGAAAAGTCCCGCGGGATACTCTTTTCCGTCTAGGGTCAAATTATGGCGTAGGTTGTACAGCCGATACGCGAGTAGCTCCCAGAGTTTTAGATATTCCGTATCAACTGGTTTGCGGAATAAATCAGAGGGTTGATTGGCTACTGATGAATCCCATGCTACAGGCAGCAGTGGCAGCGTGTCAGCCATCATCACTTCCAGTTGACGTGGTTGAGAATGGGTATAGGTTGCTGCGTCTTCCAGCGTCAGAGGTTTCCATTCAGCGGCAAGTTGAATATCTGGACTGGTTCCAAGCAGAGAGTTGGCTGATGCATAGAGCAGTCGGGCGACAATGCGTGATGTCGGTGTAAGCTTGCGATATTCCCGGTCGCCTTGATCCAGTAGATTTTTCAGATAGAAGCGGAAAATAGCTTTACGGTAGTGAATGGGTTCACTGGCGGCTATGGCGTCAGGATCTGTAGGTTGGGTAAAACTGCGCATAAATTTCGGTGGCGGATCAAGCAGTGGCCGACTATTCCAGTAACGCGGTTTTCCTTTGGATAAATCCGCGTTTTCGGCATCTTCCAGCGGATTGAATATATAGTGTAACCACTGTGTGGCTTCTTCAAGTCTCTGTTCGATATTTAAGCGCCAGGCCACTAAGAATGGCATATGGAAAAACAGTTCCCAGAAATAGATACCGTTAGCGCCATCGAGATCAATTGCTGTCATTCCACTGTGTGGTGGGAGAGGGAGTTCCTTAATATGCTGAGTATCCCAACTGAGTACTTGATGAATTCCTTGGCTGGCGCGGCTGATTAATTCTTTGGCAAACAAGGTATTCAGCCGAATAGTGGGTGGAATATTTTCATCATCATCTGGTGGGAAGGAGAGGTATTGAACCTGGCGTTCTTCTTTAAACTGAACTAACGGACGGATCAACATCCCGACTCGATAATCATTGGTATATGATCCACCGCCGACGATATCAATGCCAGCCTTTAATGTAACGGAGCGGTGGTCTCCCAAATCCAGACGGGGAACAACAAGTTCTGGTACGGGTTGGTGTTTGTGTATGGTAACTGATTCTAGTTTTTCCACAGACTGGACTTCGATTTCTTTCCCATCATCATTTATAGTTTTGGTGATACTGAGCTGCCAAATACAGAACTCAATTTCCTCTGGAAAGTTGTCATGAAGTGGATCAGAACCATAATCAAAAGTCGATCTGGCGGTCAGTTGAAGTTCGGTACTGGAGCCGTAGACAAAATCGACAACAAGTTCTATCGTCCCTTTTCCTAGCTTTGCGTTGCCTTCTTCCTTAGCCTCGCCGGCAATCATAAATTTGGTATTACGCGTTGCGGGGTAGAGCACCATAGTACGGTAAGGTATGGGGTTTCCAGATTCATCTTTATGCTCGCGGGAGTAATACCACACCAGATCTGCGGCATATTTTTCCGATGTGTCAGGTAGATCGGTAATTTCCGCCAGCAAGGTATCGCAGATAAATTCGAAACAATAGTCGTAATCATAGTCACCACTTGTTGGGTCTGTGCCTTGAAGACGAGTAAAGGCAATAACAGCGAGCTTCGGTTCGCCTTGCATTACATCCATGACGGCAACCATATCGGTCATCTGATAAGGTAACTCACTTTCTCGTAAGGTACTTGGGGCACTCCAAGTTCCATCATATTTTGCGTAGGCGATTTTTAATTGCGTGTTGTATGTTTTCGGTGTTTCTGCTGTATCTGCAAATACACGCATATTTGTTGACGTGGGGATAACTTCTTCGCTTTCTGCCCAGGCAATATATAAGCGGTTATTTAAAAAGATGGGACGTATCGCTGTACTTTCTACGCCTCCCAGTGGTAAGTCAATCAAACGCCACTCACTCCAGGCATTGGGCGAAAGTGCATCAGTATCTGGGTGACGAATAGAGAGATTCAGAGAGCGCCAGTAGTATTGGTAAGGTTGGGTTCGTGTGCGTCCGATAAAGAAAAACTTATCACGCGTGATTCCAACGCCATCTTCATAACTGGCAATGACTTTTAGATTGCTGACATCTTCAAAATTGTTTAAATACCCTAGCACTGCCTGTTGTACAGATCCTTCGGTAATTTTCCCTTGATTCAGGCTGCTTTCCAACTGAAAGAAAAACTCGGTTTTATTCAGCCGTAACGTCGGTTCCAAATAACTTTCCGGGTAGGTTCTGAGCATGCGATCGGCGGACCAGTAGCCATAACGGTTCGCAAATTCTTGCCAGTTCTCGCTCTCCTCTACGGTCATAAACAGACCTTTTTCAATATTTAGCGAGATGCGGTTAATGTATTGTTGCAGGGTGTTGGTTGCCATTGCGACACGGCTGGTGTTGACTTTCGCAGAAACCATAATATCCAATAGCAGATAATCATAGACGTCATCTACACTTTTAATATCATCACGCTGCGACGCCATCGTAGGAGAGTGAGCAACTACCTGACCAATAAAATAGTCCAGCAATGCATCTCGTTGTGCTTCCAACAGACGGGCTTCTATTGTATTTTCGCTCATTGTTGTTTTCTCCGGAAAGATCAGGATCGTGTTGCTGCAATGACAGCTTCACCGACAGTCTGGATCTGATCGAATGTGGAAGAAGAGGAAATTGCGGCTGCTTCACGAAGTGGTAAAACGGATAGCTTCGTCTGTTGTGAAAGTGCTTGGATACGGCGCAACCAATCAATCTGCCCCATATTGCAGGCGCGTGCTGGGGTAAATTCTTCGCATGCCTGTTCGACCTCACTGGCGTCCCAGCCTAAAATATCGGCTAACAGCTCTGCGCAATCGAGATTAATATCATCGTCATTACGTTCAACCGACGGATTATTGGCATAAGACAAATATTCTATTAATTCGTCTTCTGTATGTAGTGAAGAGGTCAACCAGTTACGATAACGGCTCAATATAAAGACTTCTTTCAGTGTCAGGGGAGCACCTTGTTCGGTATCCTCCACTTTAATAGGTGATAGATCCAGCCATTCCGGTTCGGCCAGGCGCAAGAATAGTAATTTAGATGTCAAGCGCAATTGCTTAATTAGTGCGCCGTTCATTGCCAGATGATATGAAATTTTCAGAAGATCATTGGAAACCTGCCGTGGGTAACGGATACGTCCATTATATTGTCGCGACTGCTGACTCAGCATCTCTAATAATTCCGTCACACTACTGCCAATCCAGCGTAATAACAGAGGAACCACATCGCGGGAAACGCCATACTCTTTGGCGACTGAGGTAGAGACTAAATTATCCTGCGCTGTTTTATATTGCAGAATAATGAGTTTTAGCGCTGTAATTGTAAGTTGTTTGGCCTCTGGAGAGGCATCTAGTGCATTTACAATAGGTGTAATGATTTTTTCAAGGTATTCCTCATCACTTTGATCCCAAACCAGAGGAAATGGTTTCACCAGTCCTTCCGAGGTAATGAGTTCGTGAAGTTTCGATATCCAATCGCCAGCGTCAATAATATCTGATGCTTGGAAATCTTGTTCCGTCAATTTGTTTTCTTGCAGACCGGCAATGATGCCATCAAAAAACGCCGCACTGCTATCGGTAGCAACAATGGGCAAGCTTTGGTTTTGAATAAACAGACTCAGCTCTTCTGGGGTCAATTTTGACTGTGATAGCCAGGCTGACATTGCCTCTATAGCGAGAATAATGTCAAGAATATCGATTTCTGTTGTAGATACTCCGTCACTCCCCAACGGACTTAAACGCGGTGTTCCCGCCAGTAGCAAAGGATTAAACTTGCCAATTTTGGCTAGAATATCAACGATGATGATCCCTTGTTCTGCGGTCAATTTAAACAGTCTGGGGATCATAACCAGCCGATACAGTGCAGATATAACATCCAAAGAGCGCCGGAGGTGTTTTTCTGGCAGTGAGAACGCGGAACTGACCTGTTGAGCTAAGATTTGGAAAGTCGCGGAAGAAATTCCCAAACCGGCACAAGTCTGTTTTACCGTTCTGGCATCGTTACCCCGCCGGGCAGTATAGTCAAATTCGCTATTGTCTAGTGTCATTGGGGTATCAAACAGTTTAGGCTGGTTGAATACCTGATCGAAGAACGGGACATTAGAACTGATATTAAAAGGAGTAATTTGGTAAATAAAAGCGGCAAAGGCTTCAATTTCCAAATGGTAATTATTGTTTAAATGACGGAAAAGACCCAGAGCCCGCAGGCTATTGTAGTTGATATTTAACTCTAAATTATCGGTATTTTCTGCCCGGGCAGATGAAGTGAGTAACAGATCTAATTTATCATGCGGTAGTTTTGTCCAGCGTTGCAGACGTAATAAACGGTTCAAACGATCAAACCGATATTCTGTCATTGCCGCCATGCTACGAGGACGTGTGGTATTAATATTCAGCGCTTCTGGATGGGCTGAATTCAAATATACCGAACCATATTGATAAGGTGTCGGGAATATTGTATTGCTTTGCCCATTGTCAAATATCGTATTGTTGAACTGAACATTCGGTGACACGATGGGATGATAATCACCGTGGCTAAATGCACGTTCCAACTCTTCGACTGAACCTTTGGTTTGTTCGGAAAAAAACAGTATTTCTTCCAGCTGTTGCCGTTGTTGAGGTGTAATACCATAGTTTTTTAAGAAGAAATCAGGGGCTTCCGGTAGCAACTTATCTTCATCAATATCATCATTCGCAATGGCGAAACGATATGTTAAGGTCAGGATTGATCTCTTCTCTTTCCATTCTTGAACTTCAATTTTGACTTCACCAAAATAAGGGCCGTCAGAAAGATCAAGTCCAGGATTATCTGCGTCATGCCAACTGAGCTCTAATTGGCGCGGGTAGGGAGGAATATCATCAAATGGAACCAATCGGGCCTTAATACGCTGATAACTAAGCACTGATTTACCGCGTAGATTAATCGTAATGGATTTTTGATCCGGATTAGTACACGTGACGGTGATAAGTTCGCCGTTATCTGGTGCGGGCTCAATGTCACTGTACGTCAGCTTTTCTGGGCCACTGGCGTTATGTTGCTCCTCTGGCGGCACAATATAGCCATGAGCAGAAAGCAAAATGTCTGTGACAGTTTCTGTCGTACTGCCGCTAAGATAAACCGCTTGTAAGCGAGGACGAGTCAGATGGACTTGGGCAAATGGGCTAGGTTGGCTCAACAATGCCATTTGCTCCTTACTCAGCAGGGTACCTGCCAGTAAGATATTATCCTGTTTACTTGGCGCCATCTCGCTAGTAAACCAGGGTAATTGAGTACTTAATGCTTGAATGACCTTAGCCAGAGAGGTTTTCTTCTGTTCTAGTCCCAGTGTAATTTGCAGTGTTGGCAGGCTGAAAGGCAACGTAAAAGGGTAGCGTGTTTCACCTAATACCTGATTAACCGGTTTACCCGTATCCTCTGTGATGTCGATATAGTTTGCCGCGGAATAACTGAGAACTTCATTGACGATCTTTAATGCTGGAAGTTCCTGATAAGTATTGTCTGCATTCAGCATTAATTCGGTTAAGTCAGGACGCCGTTGTTCAAGTGTTGTTGCTCCTTCGGTGGAGTCCAGCTCGATTTGCCGTGTGAACAGATAGAGCTCAAGTAAATAACTTATCGGGGAGTTAAGCGCTTCCAGTGCTCCCTCGCGACAGAAGTTATCCCAAGGTTCAGGAAAAAGTTCAGCATAATTGGGCAGTTCAGGTTTTCCCTCTGCAATGCGTTTCAGACGCAACTGCTCACCATCGCGTAACCCTCTCTCCCTTTGCATATGAACAAGCTGTGTGGCAAAACTGAGTGCCCGGTCATAAATTTCGCCTGCGTGACCAGAGAAATGATGTTTATGGCGGCGAATAAAACGGGACTTTCTTACGCGAATAATATCGAAAACAGATTGATAACCAAAGGTACTGAGTTGAGTGATGAAATGATTTTTTGCTTCTGTTGGGATTGTTCTCATTAAAAGTGGCGAAATAGTCTGAGAAGCATTATTACTGGATTGGAGCGTTGTTTTATCGTTCATAACCCACCTTATAAACTGAAATAACGCGTAAATAAGGCTCGACTCAATATTAATATTAAAGAGTCGAGCCAGCTTATATAATCTGGATATTTATTTCTTTCTGGCAATAACCATTTTTCTTTGTTTACGTTTGGTTATAAAGGGGAACTGAGTGCGTCTACGTTGGGAACTTAGCTTTATTTTCCCAACACCATAGAATTTGGACATATTTACCGTCACTGGAGAAATGGGAGTTCCGCCTAATCCTTCACGGGCGGCGTTAACCAATAGCCCGTTATCTGAATCAATTGTCCAGACAAACAACCCTCCCAAACCTTTTTCTTTGACAAACTTTGCTTTCTCATGCACGGTACGCGGAGTTTCTATTGATAAAAATGCGCCATTGTTCTCGTTATAGAGAAAATCTGCATCGGAGACTTTATCGGTATAAAGGGTGAAACTGTTTTTACCCTGTAGATTCTTATCTAAGTAATGACGTAACAGATCTGGAAATTCGGTGACACCTTCGGCAAAGCTACCGAAAGTATTATCTTCGTCAGGGTCAGTATCGTATGGTGTATAGAAGCCTTTCAGCGGAGATACCTGGGTGACGAATGCTTGTTGGGCATTTCGGCTATAAGCGGCGAAACCGCAGAAAATCATTTTTGGGTTAACATTCAGTCCTAGAAGATAGTTAACCGCATCCTCCATTGAATTCAGCTCGTTATTTGCGGGGTCACGTTTAAGATTAGTATGATGCATTAAAGTTTCCGCCCACGGAGAGCCAAAGAAATCATAAGACATCACATTGAGTCCCTCAACGCCGGCTTTGATTAGCTCAAGGACATTTGCTTTCTCCATTTTTTTCGGATCAGCATTGAGTGCGATACTGATTTTTATGTGAGGTACTTTCTGCTTAACCGCTTCAATTAATAGGGCATAGTTTGCTGCATCTTCGTCACCATAATCATTGCCTGGAGCACCTTCGACACCGGGATATTCCCAGTCAAGATCAAGGTCAGTAAACATCGGGAAGGTATCAAAGATTTTTTTAAGACTTTCAGCCAGGCTTTCGCGGGATTCAGGTTCTTTGGCGATATGGTGGAATGCCTGACTCATTGTCCAACCACCCAAGCTCAAACCAACTTTGGGGGGCTTGGCGACTTTAGTGAGTTTGACTAATGCGCCTAGAACACCTTGCGCTTTATTTGGATCAAACATTTCCGGCGGATCGCCGGGTACCCAACCTGCAAACCCACAGTTTAGGTAAGCTTGAACATCTGCCCAGGCATCAATGAAGGTCACTTTACCTCGGTGATTAATCAGGTCTTCTGCGTCTTGGGCAATCGCGAAATCTACGGCTCCTTTGTTGATCGAGTCTTTTTCTGATCCTTCATCACCAATAATTCCTGCAAAGCCCACGATAATTTTGTCGTAACGTGGGTAGTTATCATGTTTCAAACGCATGATATCTGTACCACGGCCTCCTATTGTATAATCGACGTTGGTATCTCCGGCAAATTCACCATAGCGGCTGTCATAAATACCCCAGTCAGTAAGGTAGCCAAATACCTGAAAATCAGGGTTAGCTTGGTAGTTATTAAATAGGTTTTTAACCACTCTTCCTGGAGTATAAGAGAGCTGTTTATCTGATGTGGCAGGATCGAACTTATTAGCAGCATAGGTTTTTTCAGCAGCGCCAGCTCCCCATACTTTTTCAGGCTCTTTTAAATCTTTGGTGCCTGGATCTGGGGAAATATATAAATTGCCATCATCTTGGGGGACTTTTTTATCAGCCATACATAATCCTCTATCAAAGTAAGTTTTTTTCAATGGTATGTCTTAGCAGCTAAAATTTCAGGCAGATGCAATAAACAGTAGCTTATGTCTGAAATTAATCAATAATTCTCATGTGAAAAATTAATTATTAGCTTGAAATCAGATATATACATTTTTGTTATATTGTTTAACTTAATAAAAACTTATTCTCCATTGTTGGAATAATAATTTCATCAATAAAAATATTGTAATGATATTAAATAGTGTCATTCTGGAAAAATTATTTACATATAGATTACAAGTAGATGACTCTTGTTTTTTTATATTAATGATCGTATTTTTTAATGAAAAAATAATATATTGTGAGTGAAATGTTATTTCATTCATTATATTCTATAGCTTAATAAATCCGAGCGACAGTATTACCTGAGATTTGTACATTAACGTCACTGTTAATATATAGACACGAGGAAAGATTGTGGTGAGACAGCAAGCTTCTTCGCCCAGATTAATTTATTGGCTAAAATAATCATAGGAACAGCCCTGTGTCGCACCACAGCATATTGAATATTGTCAACGCTCTCAAGAAATAATATCACCTATTTCATATTATTACGTTGTTCCTCCATTTCTAGTTCTGTGTCATTTTCATCTTCATGCACATTGAACCAGGGGAAGTAAGATGTTCTTCGTAACTTCTGATTGGCTGTTTCCACTCTGATTTCTCTATCTAAAGCATCATATTCATATTTATCCGCATACTGGTTAATACGTAAACTGGCATCGGACGCATAATGCCAGTCATTGAGGAAAAAGGGTTGATATGTACGTTTGACTAATCCTTTATTGTTATATTCAGTTCGCCCACTGACAGCCCAACGAGGTTCGGATTCGCTTTGTTTTGGTTTATTCTCATCGTCCAAAACTAATTCCCCTGATGGGTCAAGTAAATAAGATAAACCAGGTTCATTGAGCGCCGATGCTTGTAATATGCGGCCGAAACCATCACTAAATCTAACTGTAATACGAATACGTTGTTCACGTTTAGGTCGGGCATAGTTGTCAGCAATAAAGCTAGCTTCATGCACCGGCATTTGTGAAACCTCTTCCAACACATTGCGCATTATTCCTCCCCATCCATCACTTTGAGCATCCTGTTGCCAACAGGATATAGGAAGAAGAATCTCTCCTTGAACACTGATAATTCTTGCTTTAACTAAACGCCACCAGAGTGCTTCATTGGATAAATTCAAATGGGTTTTAGTTTGATGAATATCTTTCTTTTTCAAGCAATTTTTGTTACCAAATAACGAAAGTAAAGCATCTCCGTAGTCATAAATTTTTTGCCTTTCCAACCAGCGATAGGCTTCGGTACAAACATTGCCAGATGGAGTGATAAATTGGCGGCTAAGTAAATAATCCCATAAATTCTTGGCTACATTTATTGGTTTCTTATCAATAACAATATTTTCAACCTTTTCTTTACTGACATTTCCCATCCAACTAAACCATTCAATGCCGCTATATTGGGAAACTATTTGTTCTTTATTTTGCAAAGCTTGTTCAATCATCTCTGCAACATGACCGTCAGGTAAGACAAAATCATTTACTGGATAAAATCCGCTGATGATATAGGAACCATCATCACCCTGTTCTCCTTCTTTCCCATAAAAACTATTAGCAATGATGCGTCCTAATGCATTGAATTTAATTTCGAAAACATTATTATTTAAATCTATTAATTTCCAAGGTTGCATAAAGCGATAATCATATTCAACCGTAGTGATATTTTCGGCAGCATCACGAGTTTTTATAACGCCACAGAGAAATTGATCATATTCATAGTTGATTGCTCCACTGAGTGGACTTTTTTGTTGAGCCAATGGTCGATAGAATTTTAATTCACTCTTTTCTGCGTATGTTGTATATGTATTACCTGCAACCCATACTTTTGTTTCAGGTTCTACTCCCGGTACCGATAAAATACGTTCACTTTGGCGATATCCGGCTGAAATCAGATAATTGTCGAGCTCTGTTTCACTCATAACATCTTTGAATGCAGACAAACTTTCATCATCAAATTTGGCAATATCGATATGATCAATCAGAGCTAAAACTTCTGGTACATTGGTAGCGTAATAGATTTGGGTTTGCCCGGCAAATTGGCGGGAACGGTTCGCTGATAATATGCCTCCTGGCGCCGTCACTGTTTCAAAACTAAATCCTTGCCCTTGTGGAATATCCGTAAGATCCGGTGTCAGATGATTTCGTCTTTCTCCTTGAAGCACACTTAACCGCCAAATATTTTGTTCATCGAAATGAATAAACTGAAATCGCTCTTCAAACACATGTAATGTCTGCTGTTGCTCATCGTAGCTATTGTGCCAAACCTCTTCAGGAAATTGAGGAGGATAGGGGTTCGTTAGGGGCTTATCCCGGCGTGGATAATTTATGCTTACCCGATGCAATATCGCACCATATTCTTCCTGCTGTATAATGATCTGTTGAGATATTACGGGATCATTAGCTATGCCTTCATAATCATAGTTTACTTTTTCTAACTCTACAGGCATAACCACCGGTTCTTTTATTACTCTATCATTACGATTATCATCGTAAACAATGGGCTTCACTAATCTGGCACGTAGGCGAGTAGTTTGTACATTAAATGGCACAGCTTTATTGATATCCCAAATTTCTTTACGTATCAGCATCCCCTGTAAGCCGCGATATAACCCTTTGAGTGTAGCTTCATCTGGATTTTCTAAAATAACATCTTGTTGTTTCTCTGCATCGTAATAGGTCAATTGCGTTGGCGCAGGCGTAAAAGCCTCTTCATCACCAAGCCAGCAATTAATAAGATGATTGTCGTCACCTTCATAACCAAGATGATACCAAGAATCAATGCGCGTATTTTTATCATCTGGCGAGTCATTCTTGCTGAGGTCGATTGCTGACTCAGTGATTGATATATAACCAAATCCACGAAACTCTCGCTCACTCTGATCAAAAACTCCACGCCGATAAGTATAAGACTGGCTTAATGAATTACCGCTAATTTCATCTTTTATGTATGAATATGCTTGGACATATATCGGCATAGGTAAACGAGACGTTGTTTCTGGTGCTTCTTTTTTTTCATCCAACCAATATTGCGCGGAACTACGGTATCCCCATTCGGTATAAGCTCCCATATTATTACTCACAGAAGACAGTAAATAGGATTTAACTGGGGTGAAATCATAGCGCCAATGATGGTAATAACCATCGTTGCCGACAACGCTTAATATTAAACTGGGAACACCGGTTCCTCTTATGTCTGCGATCAGTAGCTTGCTTAATAGATCTGTATAGCGGAGCCCATCAGGCAGCGGAATAATATGAGGTTCTCCATATGAATTCCCTGCTTGGTTTAGATATAAATAAAGTTTGTCTGAATCAGCATAAATCAGGTCGGTAGTTCCTGAGCCATTAATATCGGCTAAATAGATGCGTTCAGGATTAAACGGTGTTTCTGGACTAAACCCACTAAGCTTAATAACAGGGCCAAACTGGCCGTTGCCTAAATTTGGACTAAAGCTAACTCCTTCTGCACTAACCTTCATCCAATGTTGTTGACCGGAACCGGCAACATCACTAAAAGCGACGACACTAGCATGATCGTGTTGCCAATTACCGATAGCTGCTGTTGCGGGTAAAGCAACATCGACACCCGCCTCAAATCCATTGCCATTATTGAGATAAACACGAACTGACATAGGGCCTAATAATGCTAAGTCACTAAAACCACGATGATTAATATCAACGAAACGAATATCGCTAGAAAAGAATTCGAGCGGCAATGCGTTAAAAGGTGTAAATTCTGACCAGCTATGGTTTTGATGAGTAAAGAAGCCAGATAAACCCGGAGAGGTGATAATCCAATCAAGCTCAGAATCGTTGTTTATATCGGCGAGATAGGCATTTTCTGGTCTTAACCCTGGAATTAAAGGTAATGTTTCCCAATCGGAATAGGTTACAGCATCAGGATTATCGGCTGTCACATCACGTATTGGTGAACGGTATTTCCATTCTCCAGCATTAAAATACAGGACCCCTGCAACGCCATCTTTATACAAATCAACCAATTGAAATTTTTGACCTTTATATACACCTTCAAAATCTGTATCCGGTAAATCAAATGATTGCCAGCCAGTATTATTATTTGGAGAAAATGGTGTATAACTAAACTCTATGGGGGGAAGAGATTGAGACGAGTGCTCTCCATAACCTGTTACTGTCACGCTGCGTAGTGTACTTAATACCGGGTTATCTTCATATTCAAGCCACAGGCGTTTTACTAGCACATTATCTTCACCTAATTGTTCAGGAAAATGATGATACATCAGCACTTGTCTACAAAGGCGATAAGTTCGTAGCTCAAAACCATATTCATAGCGAGAAAAAATATCTGATCTCACTAACCATTGTCCGTTTTCTGGTATATCAAAGGGGGGAATTTCATCTAAATTGTTTCCTCTTTCTCCGTAGTCGAGGACCAAACTAAAAAGCCATCCCTCTTGGGGTAATACAGATAACGATGCTAGATAAAGGGATTCATGTTGTTCTAAATTGCCATAAGTAATCTTGCTAAGATAACGCTGCGCATTACGTTTTCTTCCTAATTCCCATTCTGGAAGTGGTTCTGGTAGTCCTTCACCATCTTCAGCCAAATAATGATAGCCAATATGCTCTCCAGTAGGAGATAAAGACTCTTCTAATAACCAGATGGCGACCTTTTTGTTATTTTCGGGATCGGAAATTCGGCCTTTTTCTGTTTTGCCTAAACAATGAATTTGCCCGTCTGGAGAATAAATAAGCCAATGGCCTGCATCTTCATTATTTAACTGATAATGTTCAAATCGTAAGAAGTTACCTTCTGAGCGTGAACAATAACGAGTGATATTATAGGATGTGGGGATTTCATCGTGATTAATAATATCTTTCTTTATTTTTTCTTCTATTGATATTAATAGTTCGCCATTAGGGCCAACGAATTGATCAATTTTCCCTGTTTTATCGATTTCCTGACCATAATTAGGAACACCTTTTTGTGTTCTTCGGCTGATACGTAATAAAGGGAGTTGCCATCCGACGCCGAATTCACTATTCCCTTGTCCACTACTGTATTGCAAAGACAATGAAGGCGCGTAGCCTCTGCCGGATGAAATGGGTAGTGGTATAGTGAAAGTCGCCATGCCACTGACACCAGCAGAATTTAATTCTGCATCCAGCCCTTTTAGCGCACCGCCTCCTTTTGGTAAGGATAACTCAGTGATAGATATTGTATCGATCGTTTGTTCTGTCATAGTTTTCTCTGCATAGTGTAAGCGTTATGGGTAAATAATCTATTTATTAAAAAAATAGTTACGAACATTAATTAGAAATACCAAGGACATTTAGATAGCTATATATCTCATTAAAAACTATAATGTTGTAAATATATCCTACAGTAATACAGTTAAGCTGATATTGTATTATTTATAATGAATCATGATTGTTGTGTTGCTAATATTCTATGTTCTCAAAGCGTAGACGATAAATTATAAAAATACCCATGAAGTTACTTATAAAAATATCGATGAAACGCGCATGATTTAAGTGCGTAGTATTAAGGGATTGTTTTATTTATGATTGATTTGCCAAGTCAAAGACATTAAATATTAGCAGTCTAATTTGGTATTATTGCAAATGTAGGTGTTTCCACATATTTGATAAATTTCATAGTTATTATTATAAATATTTTCTATTTATATTATTTTCACCAAAGTATTACCTTGTGGCAGACGTTGGGTTGTCAATGCAGTAGGAAATTAATTGTTGGTAGCAGAAAATAGCCGCAAGACTGAGTGAAGGTAGGGAACTATCAACAATAAAAAGCAGCACTACCGCAATGGGCGGTAATGCGCTGAATTAAACTTGAGCTCTATGGCCGGAAAGCGCAGAGTGACGGGCAGCTTGGCCGTCTGAGCCATAAAGCGAAGGGCTATGGTGGCTTTTTAGGAAAGCGATAGCTTGGCTATTTAGTTCAAGATGTTGGGTTAATAGCAGGCCGTTATGGGTATTTAAATCACGAACCTGGGTAACCGCTTTGCCGATCTGTTGCCATAATGTGGCAAGCAAAGGTTGCTTATCATAAGGCGCAATGATGTTTAATGCTTTGCTCAAATTAAGACGTTGCTGTTCTGAATGGCTAAGCGCAGATAACAAAAAATTTTTTCGTTCTGTTATCTGGTGCAAATCTCGTGCTTCAATAAAACCCTCGCACAGAATACGCTGTTCTTCCGCCATAGTTTGGGTCAGCGAAGTCAAATAGGTCACTTGCTGTTCGAGTAATTGTTGTAGTGCTTCCATAGCGGGTTCAATTATTTCTTATCGTACTGAAAGTTTTCGGCGGCTTCTTTGAGCAAGGCATCTGCGATTTTACCGCTGTTCATTTTTAAGGTTCCTTGAGCAATAGCTTCTTTCAACTTTTGTACCTTTTGGATATTGATATCCTGGCTGCTTGGTTGAACCAATTTTGTTTGTGCTTCGCTCAGTTTTACTTGTGCATCGCTGCTTTGTAAGGTAACGCCGGAGGTTTTGCGGGTGCCTTGGGCGCTTTCATTAGTTGGTCGCTGTTGAACGGCAGCGATAGCTAATAAGGGGTGAGTGCGTTCGATACTCATAATTATTATCCTTTATGGCCAGGCATAGGTTCACCTATGGATCGGAGCAGGTTATATGCCATTTGCATACCTGCAAATCGTGCTCTGCTGGTTATATCGGCACAGTGAAAGAAAACTTTAGTAACTTATAACATGATTTTTACACTGCCGTTTTCTAATGCTTGGCCGGTTATAACGTGCCCTGAATTCATTCGAACCCTGACTTTATCAGAAATGGCGGCGTTATTAATAGCTTTCCCTTCATTCCGTATCTGAAAGCCATTTCCCTGAACAATCACCACCACACTCTGGCCTGACCGTACTGTCCACGGACGGCGTAACATATTACGTGTAATGACTTGTCCTGCCGGGATGTTACGTATCGTAATGCTGTTTTTTATTTCATTTTTGTTAATAACCAGATCATGGGGTAATTTTTCCAGTAATCCGCTTCTGACCTGAAAATCGTCCTCTGATAAAACATCATTACGTGAGATGGTTCGGCGGGTAACCAGATAATTTCCTGTCACACTGACAGCGACTTGAATGAATTTGCGTTGTTGATGGCAGATAACAGGTAAGGAGAGATTTCCCCAGTTTTGACCACCGATAGCGGGTTGAATTTCTGGCCGTTCACACTGGGGCCATTGTTGTTCAGGGGTTCTGATGTTAACAGAAACTTTGCGGTGATTATCCTTATGTATCTGCTGGAAATAGTGCTCTATAGCTTGGGGTAAATTATTGCCCCATGCCATCGAAGTGATAAAGAAAAATGCGAACAGCCCGATAATGTTTATAGCGTGCATCTTCTCGCTCTCATTATTTCTGTCGGTCAATACGCTGCTGTTTGGTTGCGTATATTTAGTCGCGTGTAAGTGTACCTGTATCGAATATCAGTCAATGGGATAAATAGCAATCCAATTAGCGTCTATTCACCCGATAGGCTTTTCCTTCTGCGTTTATTCTGTTTACTGCGAATTTCGCGATCGTGAAAAGCGCGATTAAAAGTTCACAACACAGGTCAGTCACATCAGAGGGAGGAATATGCTCGATAAATTAGATGCAGCCTTTCATTTTCAGCAGGAAGCCCTGTCATTGCGATCTCGGCGGCAAGAAATATTGTCCGCTAATATCGCTAATGCGGATACGCCCGGTTATCAAGCGCGGGATATTGATTTCGCCACACAACTGAAAAAAACCATTGCACACGGTCGGGTCGCCGGAAACGGGATCGGGCTGACGCTGACATCCGATCGGCATATTCCTATTCAGCCTCAGAAGAGAATGGAAATGGACTTACTGTATCGGGTGCCTTATCAGCCAGCGATGGATGGCAACACGGTAGATATGGATATGGAACGCAGCAATTTTATGGATAACAGCTTGAAATATCAGGCTGAACTGACTGCGACCAGCTCTCAGGTTAAAAGCATGATGTCAGTCTTACAGCAAGGATAAGGGCAATGTCTTTACTCAGTGTTTTTGATATTGCCGGCTCGGCATTATCAGCTCAATCCCAACGATTAAATGTCAGCGCCAGCAATATGGCAAATGCCGATAGTGTTGCGGGGCCTGATGGTCAGCCATATCGGGCTAAACAGGTGGTTTTTCGTGTTGCCGCACCGGCAGGGCAGGAAACCGGCGGCGTCAGAGTCAGTGAAATTGTTGATGATCCCACTCCTTTCCGCCTTGAGTATCAACCGGGACACCCGTTGGCCGATGAGAAGGGTTATGTGCGTATGCCAAACGTTGATGTGGTCGGAGAAATGATTAACACCATTTCCGCTTCCCGTAGTTATCAAGCCAACGTTGAAGTGCTTAATACAACTAAATCAATAATGTTGAAAACATTGACGTTAGGTCAATAACAGGAGCGGCTCATGGCCATTACCGGTTCAATAAATGGATCTTTGGATAACATGATTGTTGGGGAGTCAGCATCCACCAGCAAGAAAAAGAATAGTGAAGAGCTGAATAGCAATTTCATGAAATTGTTGCTCGCGCAAATGAAAAATCAAGACCCAACTAACCCGATGAAGAACAATGAGCTGACTTCCCATTTGGCGCAGATTAACACACTAGAGGGGATCGAAAAGCTGAATACCACACTGGGGTTCATTGTCGGTCAGATAAATAATAATCAATCTGTACAGGCATCGGCTCTGATTGGACGAGGCGTGATGATCCCAGGGGATACCATCTTGGTGGGTTCAAAGGAAAATGGAAGCATCAGCACGTCAAAATATGGTATTGAGCTGGAAAGACCGGCGGATAGTGTGAAAGTCACCATTATTGATAAGCAAGGCGGGGTTGTACGCCAAATTGATCTCGGTGCGTTGGAAGCGGGTGTTCATAATTTCACTTGGGATGGCACAAAAGAAGATGGTGCTATAGCTGAGGATGGCGCTTATAAAATCACCATAGAAGCCAGTTCTAAGGGCGGTCCGAGCGTATTTCAGCAGCTGAGGTACGCGGAGGCGAGGGGTATTACTCGTGACGCGGATGGCGCTAAGTTAGATTTAGGGCGGATTGGCGCCGTCACTATGGATCAGATACGTCAGATTCTTTAACCAGCAAGAATTTTAACGGAGAATAATATGGCTTTTTCACAAGCAGTAAGTGGTTTGAATGCCGCGGCAGGTAATTTGGATGTTATTGGTAATAATATCGCTAACGCGGCGACATATGGTTTTAAATCCAGCACGGTTGCTTTTTCTGACATTTTTGCCGGTTCTCAGGTGGGGCTGGGGGTAAAAATATCGGGTGTTAATCAGAATTTTAAAGATGGTACGCCGACGACGACCAATCGCCCACTTGATTTAGCGATCACTCAAAGCGGTTTTTTCCGTATGCAAGGCGGTGATGGTAAGATCTACTATTCCCGTAACGGTCAATTCAAGATGGATGAGAACCGTAATATTATCAACATGCAAGGCATGAAATTGACCGGCTATCCCGCAGCCAGTATCAATGGCGGCGCGCCGGAGATTCAGAAAGGGGCTAACCCAGAGCCGATTACAATACCTCAAGGTATGTTGGCGGCTAAAGCAACAACTAAGGTTACGATGACAACCAACCTTAATTCGATGCATAAAAAACCGACAGATGCTTTCTCGCCAGAAAATAAGGATTCTTATAACTATCCTGCCAGTGTTACCACTTTTGATAGCCTGGGTAACCCGCATAATATCAAGGTTTTCTTTGTGAAAACGAACGATAATGAATGGCAGGTTCATGCTCAGGATAGTGCGGTAGAGGGCGCTAAAGCCGCTTCGTTGGGGACGTTGAAATTTGATGGCAACGGTAAACTGATTGGTGACAATAATCAGTTTACATTTAATGTTCCCTCTCTGAATGGTTCTAATGCTGCTGATATCACTATTGATTTTAATGGCAGTAAGCAGCAGAAAATTGATGCTGATAGCATATCGACACTCAAGACAGACGGTTATACCGCAGGTGAATTCAGTGGCTACCGTATTGAGTCAGATGGCAGCGTTGTCGGCACCTATTCCAATAAACAATCCCAGTTATTGGGTCAGATCGTTCTGGCTAATTTCGCTAACCCGGAGGGGATGTCAGCGCAGGGAGACAACGTTTGGGTAGAGACGGGGGCTTCTGGCAACCCTGTTGTCGGCATTGCGGATTCTGGCGGTTTTGGCAAATTGCTCAGTGGTTCGCTGGAAGCATCCAACGTCGATATGAGCCAGGAACTGGTTAATATGATCGTGGCGCAGCGCAACTACCAATCCAGTGCGCAAACCATTAAAACCCAAGATCAGATCTTGCAAACGCTGGTCAGTATGCGCTGATAGTTTCAGGATAGCATTATGGATCATGTCATTTATACCGCAATGGGCGGCGCTCGTCAGACACTAGAGCATCAGGCAGTGACGGCAAATAATCTGGCGAATGCATCGACGCCGGGTTTTAAGGCGCAACTGGCTGCTTTGCGGGCGGTGCCTGTTGAAGGGGCCGCCTTTAACACCCGAACTTTGGTTGTGGCTTCAACGCCCGGTTCTGACAATCGTCAGGGGCCGATGAACTATACCTCTCGTCCGTTGGATGTGGCGATTGGACAGGGGGGATATCTGGCGGTTCAGCTTGAAGATGGTACTGAGGCTTACACGCGTAACGGCAGTATTCAGATTTCAGCGGAAGGTCAGTTAACTGTTCAAGGTAACTTGTTGATGGGGGACAACGGCCCGATAAATATTCCGCCGCAGGCTGAGTTAACCCTGGCGACGGATGGTTCTCTATCTGCACTGATTCCTGGTGATCCGCCAACACAGTTGGGGCAAATTGGCAGACTGAAAATGGTGAAACCGGAGAGCGATCAGCTAGTCCGCGGTGATGATGGTCTCTTTCACATGACGGAACAGGCGCAAGGGTTACAGGGTGATGCCTTGCCAGCCAGTGATGAGGTGAAATTAATGCCCGGTGTGCTTGAAGGGAGTAACGTCAACCCAATGGAAAGCATGGTGAGTATGATTGCCAATGCCCGCCGTTTTGAAATGCAGATGAAAGTCATCCATAGCTCAGATGAAAATGCACAACGTGCTAATCAGCTATTAGCAATAAGTTGATTTAGACACAGAGGATAAAACCGATGATCCGATCATTATGGATTGCTAAAACTGGGCTGGATGCTCAGCAAACTAATATGGATGTGATTGCCAACAACTTGGCGAACGTCAGCACCAATGGTTTTAAACGCCAGCGTGCCATTTTTGAAGATCTGCTTTACCAGAACATTCGTCAACCAGGGGCGATGTCATCGGAGCAAACCCGCTTACCTTCTGGTTTACAGATAGGTACTGGAGTGCGCCCGGTAGCAACAGAACGTATACATAGTCAGGGAAACTTATCTGAAACTAATAACAGCCATAATGTTGCTATTAGAGGAAAGGGTTTCTTTCAAGTTCAGTTACCTGATGGTACCAGCGCCTATACCCGTGACGGTTCATTTCAGGAAGATCAAAACGGGCAGTTGACGACCGCTAGCGGTTTTTTGATCTTCCCTACCATTACTATTCCTGATAATGCGACGGACCTCACCATTAGCAGTGATGGTATTGTCAGTGTGAAAGTACAGGGGCAATCTGCATCTCAGCAAATAGGTCAATTTACCCTGACAACCTTTATCAATGACAGTGGGTTAGAAAGTATTGGTGAAAACCTTTATGTAGAGACTAGCAGCTCTGGCGTACCGATTGAAAATACACCGGGAATCAATGGCGCAGGGTTGCTCCAGCATAAATATGTCGAAACATCTAACGTCAATATCGCGGAAGAATTGGTCAACATGATTCAAACTCAGCGCGCTTATGAAGTTAACACTAAAGCGGTGTCGACGTCTGATCAGATGCTACAAAAACTGACTCAGTTATAACCTAATCGTCAATCAGAACCGCGGGGAAACACTCAGTTTCCCCGTTATTCAGGGATAAATAAAGAGTATCGAAGATGGATACAATGGCTGTTGCCGAGACCAGCGCCGTTTGTCAGTTCCGCCATTTACGGAAAAATGTGGCGAATAAATGGCGTTGTAGTATAGCACTGGCGGTATTGTCACTAACGGGCTGTGCGTATATACCGCAAAAACCCCTGGTTGAGGGAGCAACCACCGCAGCACCTTCTGCGGCAACCGCGCCAGTCCCTAATGGCGCTATTTTTCAAGTAGTACAGCCGGTTTATTATGGTTATCAGCCGCTATTTGAAGATCGCCGACCCCGAAATATTGGCGATACCCTGACGATTACATTGCAAGAAAATGTCAGCGCCAGTAAGAACTCTTCGGCTAATGCCAGCCGTAATGGAAAAAACACGTTTTCCGCAGCACTGACTCCCCGTTTTCTTAGTGGGTTAATTGGTGGAGATAAAACTGATCTGGATATGGAAGCCGATAATACTTTCGGTGGGAAAGGCGGCGCTAATGCGAATAACACCTTCCGAGGAACGATTACCGTAACGGTCGATCAGTTACTGGCAAACGGTAACTTACATGTGGTCGGTGAAAAGCAGATTGCTATCAATCAGGGAACCGAGTTTATTCGTTTCTCCGGTGTCGTTAACCCACGGACAATTAATGCTAATAACACTGTCAGTTCCAATCAGGTCGCGGATGCCCGCATTGAATATGTAGGAAACGGCTATATTAATGAAGCGCAGCACATGGGGTGGTTACAGCGTTTCTTCCTGAATGTCGCACCATTTTAACAGGGGATGGTTATGATAAAACAATTTACTGCCAGCCTTCTTCTTGTATTGCTGACTCTGGTGACAACGACGGTATCCGCAGAACGTATCCGTGATCTCACCACGGTACAAGGAGTACGGGAAAATGCGTTGATTGGTTATGGATTAGTGGTTGGATTGGATGGAACCGGTGACCAGACGACTCAGACGCCATTTACCACCCAAAGTTTAAGCAACATGTTATCCCAATTGGGGATTACCGTTCCTCCGGGAACCAATATGCAGTTGAAAAACGTGGCTGCCGTGATGGTTACTGCGAAATTACCGCCGTTTGGTCGTGCCGGGCAGAATATTGACGTAGTGGTTTCCTCGCTGGGGAACGCTAAAAGTTTACGTGGCGGTACTTTGCTGATGACGCCACTAAAAGGTGTCGATAATCAAGTCTATGCTCTGGCGCAAGGTAATATTCTGGTTGGCGGCGCCGGTGCCAGCGCGGGAGGAAGCAGTGTAAAAGTCAATCAGCTTGCGGGTGGTCGGATTAGTAACGGTGCAGTGATTGAACGCGAATTGCCTACGCAGTTTGGTGAAAATGGCATACTGAATCTTCAATTAAATAACGAAGACTTCTCACTGGCGCAGCAAATCAGCGATACCATCAATCGTATGGGCGGAACCGGGACAGCAACGCCGCTGGATGCCCGCACAGTACAATTGAGTATGCCGAGAGATAAAAGTGAGCAGGTTAAATTCCTTTCTCATGTGCAGAATTTGACTCTTCGCGTTGATGTCGGTGATGCCAAAGTGATTATCAACTCTCGCACCGGCTCGGTCGTGATGAACCGCAATGTCATGCTGGATAGCTGCGCGGTTGCTCAAGGGAATCTTTCTGTCATTGTTGATAATCAGGTGGTTGTTAGTCAGCCAAATACACCGTTAGCAGGCGGCAGTACCGTTGTCACCCGTAATCCCGCTGTTGCTGTCCGTGAACAAAATGGCGCGTTGCAGCAGGTTAACGCCAGTGCAAGTTTGAGCCATGTTATTCAAGCATTGAATGCATTGGGTGCGACCCCGAATGATTTAATGTCAATCTTACAGGCAATGGAAAGCGCAGGCTGTCTGCGGGCGAAACTGGAGATCATTTGATGAATGATTTATTAACTCTGCCCGGTGCGGCTTATGATGTCCAGTCGGTTAACACGTTAAAATCCAATCTGGCAAAAGATCCACAACAGGGGCTACGGCAAGTAGCCCAACAAATGGAAGGGCTTTTTGTTCAGATGATGCTGAAAAGCATGCGTTCAGCTCTGCCTAAAGATGGCATGTTGAGCAGTGAACAGACCCGTCTCTATACTTCGATATACGATCAGCAAATCGCGCAGAATATTGCTCAGAAGGGGTTAGGTTTTGCCGATATGATGCTCAAGCAACTTTCTAGCGCTAAAACTGCCCCTGGCGAAATAGCGGGTAAGATACCCATGACGCTAGATAACGAAGTTTTGCAAACCTTGCCAAGGCAGGCGCTTGAGCAATTTATCCGTCGAACGGTACCAAAACCCGAGACGACGCCTAAACCGCTGCCGCTGAACAGTACGAATTTTGTATCCACGCTCTCGACCCCTGCCCGGATAGCCAGCCAACGCAGCGGTATTCCTCATTTGCTGATTATCGCTCAGGCCGCATTAGAGTCTGGTTGGGGGCAAAGAGAGATTCTGACCGCTGATGGCAAGCCAAGTCATAATCTGTTTGGTATTAAAGCGGGTAAAGGTTGGAAAGGGCCGGTAACTAATATCCTGACCACAGAATATATCAACGGCGAGCCTCAGAAAATGAAGGATAACTTCCGTGTTTATGGCTCTTACGTGGAAGCGATTGAGGATTACGTCAGATTACTGACAGAAAGTCCTCGTTACGCCAACGTTGCCCGCTCTGTTACCCCGGAGCAAGGGGCTTATTCCTTACAACAGGCAGGTTATGCGACCGATCCCGGATATGCGAAAAAACTGGTCTCAGTTATTCAACAGCTAAAAGATGCCGGAGAAAAGGCGGTGAAAGCCTATACCTACGATTTGAGTAAACTATTCTGATCGCTATTTTGCTCAAGTTTTATTGAGTTCAGCCGATAAATTAAAGCAGTTCAGACTTTGTTTTTAGCTGAAAGATTGTTTGCCGCCACCCACTAGCGGAGACATAAATAAAACGTAAAAGGATCTTCTGATGTCCAACAGTCTTATTAATACCGCGATGAGTGGCCTTCAAGCGGCTCAAATTGCTCTGGGAACCGTAAGTAATAACCTCGCAAATTCCAAAGTTCCTGGTTATAACCGGCAATCGACAGTTGTCAATCAAAACGGCGGCACGATGACGTCCGTTGGCTATATCGGAAATGGCGTTACTGTCACCAGTATTAACCGTCAATATAATGAATTCATTAATCAACAACTGTCTGAGGCTCAGGCGAAACAAGGTACATTAACCACTTATTCTCAGCAAATTTCCCAGATTGATAATTTGCTGGCAGACAAAGCGAATAACCTGTCAAACACCATTGACGACTTCTTTACCAGTTTACAAAATGTTGTCAGTAATGCGGAAGATGATGCGGCCAGAACGACAGCGATTGGTAAATCAAAGGGGCTGGTAAACCAGTTGCAAAATGCGGATGCCTTCCTGCGAAAAATGGAAAATAACATTAATCGGGGAATAGCTAATTCGGCTGAATCTATTAATAACTATGCGCAGCAAATTGCTAAACTCAATGGTGAAATTACCCGTATGAAAGGCGGTGGTAGTGCTGAGCCGAATGCATTACTGGATCAGCGTGATCAATTGGTCAATGAACTGAATAAACTGGTTGGCGTGAGTGTGACTCAGCAGGATAGCGATTCTTACAATGTCTCTTTTGCGGGGGGATTGACCCTGGTTCAGGGAACAACCGCTTACCGAGTAGAAGCGATTTCATCTAATGCGGATAGCAGTCGCATTACATTAGGTTATGATCGTGGTTTTGGCGATGTTGTTGAAATTGATGAAAAATTCATTGATAAAGGGCAATTGGGCGGCACATTACGGGCGCGTAGTGAAGTGCTGGATAATTCCCGTAATCAGTTAAACCAATTAGCGTTGGTATTGGGCGATCAATTTAATCAGGTTCACCGTGCTGGTTTTGATTTAAAAGGCAAATCGGGTGAAGATTTCTTCACATTTAATAACCCGGATGTGGTTGCCAATAGTAGAAATAAAGGTTCTGCTGATTTTAAAGTGGAATATACAGATACCTCAGCGATAAAAGCCAGTGATTATCATATTAGCTACGATGGGGCTAATTGGAAAATCCAGCGTGCCTCTGATAAGGCGGATATTGCCGCCAAAGTAACAGGTAATACACTGGAATTTGATGGATTAAAAGTTGAAATTGACCCAACCAATGCAAAAGAGCATGACCGATATACACTGAAAGCGGTCAACGGTGTTATTGGCAGTATGGCGGTTAATATTAAAGATGCATCGCAGTTGGCGGCTGCCGGTGCTAAAGATGGTGGGGCGAGTGATAACGTCAATGCCAAAAAACTCATTGAATTGCAGAACAAAAAATTGGTAGAGGGGAAAGCATCATTTTCTGGTGCTTATGCTTCGATGGTCAGCACCATTGGCAACCAGACCAGCACGGCGAATGTTGATTTAGAAACTCAGAATAATATTACTAAACAACTTTACGCTGAACAGCAGTCGGTTTCTGGCGTCAACGTAGATGAAGAATATGGCGCATTACAAAACTTACAGCAATATTATCTGGCGAATGCCCAAGTTATCCAGACTGCCGCAACGCTATTTAATGCCATTTTGGATCTCCGTCGCTAATAAACGTGCCATTTAATAAAAATAGCCTGAGATATCTTGGGCATTTAGCTGAATATTTAAAAGGAATGAAATTGTGCGCGTAAGTACCAATATATTATACGATCAGAAAATGACGAATATCACTACAGCTCAGTCGAAATGGATGCAGCAGGGAGCACAGCTATCCAGTGGTCAGCGGGTGATAAATCCATCCGATGATCCGATGGCGGCATCTCAGGGGGTCATGGTCGCTCAAGCTGAATCTCAGAACCAGCAATATATAACGGCTCGCTCGTTTGCTAAGAACGCGATTTCCATGCAATTGAGTGTGGTATCCAAAGCTGTCGGGGTGGTGCAAAATATTCATGAAAGTTTGGTAGCCACAGTAAACGGCGTATTGAGTGATGAAGATCGTAACTCGTTGGCTATTCAACTGACCGGGTTTAAAGAACAACTGGTGAATTTGGGTAACACCACCGATGGTAATGGCCGCTATATTTTTGCCGGTTATAAAACGGATGTGAAACCTTTTGATGAGAGTACCAGCGGTACAGTTAGCTATCGAGGCGGTTCTGAGGAAATGACGCAGAAAGTGGATAGCAACCGCTCTATGATTATTGGACATACCGGAGAGCAAGTCTTTCTTTCGTCTACCAGTAATCCGATAAAAGAGCCGGATGGCAGCCCGAGTGAATCTGATATATTTAAAACCATAGACATGGCGATTCAGTCATTAAAAACACCATTTGTCGAAGCAGATCAAAAGAGTCGTGATGATGCGCTGGAATTGTTGAATAAGGCTAACCGCGGCGCTCGCAACGCGTTGAATAATATCTCTTCGGTGGAATCGGTATTGGGTTTACAACTGAGAGAAATAGAAGACTTAGATAGTTTGGGGGCGGAACGCAGCCTGGCGAATAAAAGCCGTTTGAGCCAACTGGTTGACGTAGAATGGAACTCAGCGATTTCGAATTATTATCAACAACAAGCCGTACTTCAAGCATCGTATAAGACATTTACCGATATGAAAGGCATGTCGTTGTTTGAAATATTTCGTTAATTCGGTTTTCCTCATTTATATTAATCGCTGGTTTTCAGGCCAGCGATTTTTCCAATTGAATGTATTTAATTGTGACAATTAAATATCCTACATATTTTCAGTTAAATAGATAATGAAATAGAAATTTTCATATTAAAAATATATTGTTGAAATTTAAACTTCCGCCAGTGGATGAACGGGGAGAAACTGAGTAATTACCGCTTCTGCGTGTTGGTAGTTACTGAGATTAATAACTACAACTTTGTAGAAGTAAACCGCGTTAGGTACTCTGCGGAAAAATTTAGTTTCACCGGGTTGAATATCGATAAAAGCATACTGATTGTAATCTCCGAATGGAGGCGCCCAGTAATTTACTGCTCTAATTGGTGCGGGACCTCTATTTTCTATATTGAAACTAGGATGATGAGTAGTAGGCATTATTATATTTCCACCAGTATAAAGCTCAAAAGTTTGATTAGGGTTTATATATATCAGTCTCATTTTATTTTTTCCTTATCATGACGATTATTATGTTACATATAGTACAGATAATCTTATCTGCGAAATTTAACTTAACACTTTCCCATAACAGTTAAATATTGAAATTTATCAGTGATGTAAAAGGAATAAGATAAATGAATTTATCGTATTTGAGTGCCAATTTAATAAGTAAAAAATAAAAAACATATTGTTGTTTGAGATATTGCGCTAATTTGGTTTTTCTCTTTTATTTTTATTACTGATTTAGGCCAGCAATTTTGGTTAATAAAATCATTATAATTCATTTTAACGTAACCCATTCAATATATTGAAATTTTATACCAAAACCCCTTCTTTTTATTAGAATAAAATGTCGTTTTTTCAAAAAAATAAGTTGATTATTTCTTCCATTTCCTACCCTCCCGTTCATATGTTGAACAGGGAAAAGTTTGGTTAATGAATCTGCCGGTGAATATGTTCGGTAATCATTTAAGTAAAAGAGGGTGAAATTATGGTTGTTTTACATGATCTGTTTAATTCCCTGAGCCTCGACCTCACGGGATCAGGAGGAATGTAATGGCAGATTCAGGATTGATTTTTACACTTACTGTCGGCTCTCTCCCGGAGAAAACTTTTGCCGTGGTGGAGTTTACTCTAGATGAAGCGCTGTCAGAGTTATTTTGTCTGGAGGCGATATTAACCAGCGCTGATCCGGATATTAATTTCGCTGATGTTCTGGATAATTTTGCGACACTGACCGTTTATCGTGATGGAAAACCCGAGCGCAGTATAACTGGGATTGTGACTCAGTTTGAACAAAGCAGGACAGGCCGTCATCGCAGTCATTATTCCTTGACCATTCAACCTGCTTTATGGCGTGCGGGATTACGGGTTAATTCCCGTATTTTTCAGCATCAATCTGTGACTGAGATTATTGACATATTATTGAAAGAAAATGGCGTTAGAAACTTCTATTGCCAATTGCGTTATGAACATCCTGAACGGGAATTTTGTGTGCAATATGATGAGAGTGATCTGGCGTTTCTCCATCGTTTATTGGCTGATGAAGGGATGTTTTATTATTTCGATTTCACTGAGGAGCGAGGTGAACCGATAATTATTTTCATTGATTCTCATCGGATAAATAACAAATTTTCATTGCCTTATCACCCAGAATTGGACGCTACAGGAAGCCAATGCAGCATCAATCGATTCTGCTGGCGTGAACAGGTCGGGATTGCCAACATTGTGTTGCAGGATCGTACTTTTAAAAATCCGCGGTGGGGGGCAGACTATTACTATCACGAACGCCAAATTAATCACCAGCGTTCAGATTTGCCCAGTTACACTTACTATGATTTTCCCGGGCGCTTTAAAGATGAGCGTGGCGAGCGCCTGAGTCAATATCGTCTGGAAGCACTCCGCACTGACGCTATGTTTGGCCGCGCACAAAGTGATTGTTTTGCCTTGGCGCCGGCATCAGGGTTTGCGCTTACTGATCATCCGAAAGAGCAATTTAATACCCTGTGGCTGGTGATTAAAATCAGCCATTACGGTAGACAGCCGCAGGCGGATGAATCCCGTTTCGGCGAAATGGGGACGACCTTAACGAACAGCTTCACCTTTGGCGATCGCAACCGGGTATGGCGCCCCTTGCCTTATCCCAAACCGCGCATTGACGGCCTGCAAGTTGCGACAGTGGTTGGCCCGGAGGGGGAAGAGATCTTTTGTGATGAATACGGGCGCGTGCGGGTACAGTTTGCCTGGGATCAATATGGCAAATTCAATGACCACAGTTCTTGTTGGATCAGAGTCAGTCAGGCTTGGGCTGGTAATCACTGGGGCATGATTGCTATCCCCCGAGTGGGGCAGGAAGTGCTGGTGGATTTTCTGCATGGCGATCCAGATCAGCCAATTATTATTGGGCGTACCTATCATGCCACTAACATTGTGCCTAACCGTCTGCCGATAGCAAAAACCCAGATGTCAATTCGCTCAAAAACCCATAAAGGGGAGGGTTTTAATGAACTGAGATTTGAAGATGAAAAAGATCGAGAAGAGGTATTTATTCATGCTCAGAAGAATCTGGCGATTAAGGTGCTGAATTCCCGAGATGAACGAATTAATTACAACCGTACAACCAGCATTGGCCATGATGATGAACTGGTGATTGCCAATAACCGCAAAATAACGGTTGATGGGCAGCAGGAACATAAAACCATCGGGAACTATGTTGTTCAGGTTGAGGGTGACAAAACTTTGCAGGCCGGCGGCAATGTGGCACAGAAAATTCAGGGTATGCTCAGTATTGATACCAATGGCGATATTACGGTGCAAAGTGGCAACAAAATCAGTCTGAAAGTAGGTAATAGCTTTATCGTTATTCATGCTGATGGTGTCGATATCAAAGGTCCATCTATTAATCTGAACTCTGGGGGGAGTCCCGGAGATTTATTGCGCCCGGCGAATCCGGTCATTTTGCAAGCTGCCGCCAGTGCCGGCTCCTTGTTTGTTGCACACTGTCCAAAGGAGGATAACGACTGATGGCCGCTGAAAAACGTTATGTCGTCATTGACGGTGCAGTTGAGTATCGATTGTTTTTTGTTTTGGAAAATTTTAATCCCCCCGTGACTTGTCTTTATGACGAATCTTTGCCGCCTGAACTGCTTAAGGTGGCGCCTTACCTGGTGGAGGTGACAGAAAAAGTCGGACTTTATTTGGAGGAGTGGCAAACATGCTGGGGAATTTGTCTTCACTCAAAAGCGGATATGAAAACATTGCGTCAGCATTTACGCAAATATCTTCAAGTATTATTACCCGATCAAGATAAACCGGTATTTTTCCGATTTTATGATCCGCGCAATATCTGGGAGTTTCTCAGTGTCCTCAGTGACTGGGAAATTCACTGTTTTCTGGGGCCGATAAATAAAATTAGTACTTCTCTGATGGGTGTTAAGCATGAAGATAATTTTCACGCGGCCAGAAAACAATTTCCCGCAGAGGCATGCTCCAGACAAAAGATGTTGCGGATCACAACAAAGCAATATGCTCAGTTAAATGAGCTATTCGAACAACGATACATTAATAAACTGACGCGATTTATTAATGAAGTCAATTACTATAATGGCGCCGGTACCATAGATCTGCCATACGACTCCCTGTCGGCACATTCAGACCGGATATTGAAAAACCCGCTTCCTGATACACATTATTCTCCCGCCTATATGGATGAGGCGACATTTATTCAACATAAAACCTTAGCGGAGGATTGTTTTTATTTTTGTCAGGATAATGAAATCACGGATGAACGTGCCATTGGCGGGTTTCTCTATTTGCTGATGGCGAGACATATCAATCAGTTTGAGCAAATCCCGCAGGCATGGTTAACCGCACTCAGAGACCCCCAGTGGCCGGGTTATTATCGGATGGAAACATTATTAAAAAGCGAATTGGGTTTTATCCCCGATTAGGTAATTAAAAGGTAATTGATAAGGTAATAGATATGGCTGAACAAACTATTTCATCCCGTGCCGGTGTTGCCTGCATGACATGCGACAACCCGGACCCCTGTATTTATAAAATCAGCGTCACTTTTGGTCAGAATACTCAGGTGTGGCCTGAAAAGCCGGTAATTAAAATGGGTCTGATTGATGATGGAAAAGGTCAAAAAGGGACGATACAGATTGAAGGTAAATGTAATAACGCAGATAAACATCATGCGGTGCTGACGGGAGGGCAGAAAGAGAAAACGCTAGAATTTAATGCACCACAGGAGGTGACATTATTTTATAAAGATCAGCTAAAAGACGCTGAGATTGAAAGTGATTTGGAAAGTGTCTGGTTTTATTTATCTAATCTTGCCAATCCGACAGATATGTACAGTGAACCGCGTTATTATAAGTTAATAACCCAGGGTTGCCTGGATAATCAACAGTACGCGACGATAGCGGTTTACCCATCGGTCAGTTTTATGGTTTCGGTTGGATTGAGCTTTGATTTTTCCCACGGAGAACGTTCTGTAAAGGAGCGGCGTGATGAACAGAAAAAAGCGCGTCTGGCGATGGAAAATGTCAAGCCTAAAAATGGCAATAAACTGCGCAGTGGGTGGACAACCCATACGGACCCATTTTATCTGACCCGACAGACGGCCATTAACGTCGAGTACGCTTTAACGGTTCAGGATATGGATTACTCGGCGAAGTTTGCGGAAGTGAATAAGGTGAGGAAAACCCTGCCCAATTTAGAGGCTATCAATCGGGTGGAAAAACTGCTGGGTTATACCAAAGAATACCTGGCGCCCGATCCGGATTCAAAAGGCACCCGCAGCTACCAACTGCTTGAGCTCAAAGTGGACCCCATCAATATTGGACTGGCTTATGCTTATGACCGAACCACTTCGATGGATGACCGTACCCATTTTTTGGGTTTCAGCGCCGCGCCTTTTATGGGGATGACGGCAAAACTGGATCTTATCCAAATGGGGGCGGCGTATTGCAAGATAAAAAGTGTGGCAGCCAAATTCAGGGAGGCGCTGGCCCGCAGGAATTCAAATGATAAAAACTATTTAGATCTGGAATGTTGCCTTATTTTGGCATGCAATCTGTCCTTTCAGTTGGGTGCCGCTTATAAACAAAAGCAGTGGACTTTTGACGCCGGTGATAAGAATGATTTGAAATTGAGTCTGGAAGGAAAAATGAATGTCGCCTTTAAGACCCATATTATGATAATGGAAGCCGCAATGGGAGTGGGTGTGGCTGTAAAAACAGCGGCGGGTTTTGAACTTGATCAGCATGATAAAGGGATCGATCTTGCTGGCTACCACAATGGGATTGTTGCGGAATTTGAGGTAGATGTGGATGCAAAGAAAGAAAATGGTGAAAAATCTATCATTAAAATTACAGAGAAGTGGAAATGGGTTATTGCCGATCCGTTAAAAGCCAGTGAATCTCCGTTAAGAATTAATCTGATAGGGGAAGAGCGGCCTATTACTCGGCCGGAGATAGTCCCGGGCGCTGAAACAACATCGTGGGAAATGGGTTATGATCCTAACTTTAAGCCTAAGATGGATAACATCCCGTTTATCACCGGATTACCCGGAATGTGAGGATAAAATGAGATTGAAACTATTATTGCTATTATTAGGAGTGATTATTATGTCAGGTTTAGGTGTGATGGTAATGCAGGGTGCTAATGCAAATGAACCGAGGTTGTATATTCGCAGTTTATTCGATATCCAATATTCCTTTTGTGACATCAAAACCAATGGCGTAACGGGAATGGATAATCGAAACTCAGCCCGGCGAGGTCGGGGATTTGGTACTGCCAGTACGGCTTCCATGTTATTTATGACAAACGGTGAAAATGAAATCAGTCTGGAATTTGGCGCATTGGGTTGGTTTTCCCCGGATAAGCTATCAGATGAAATCCGCAACCACTTTAATCCTGAAGCCAAATGTAATCTGGAATTGACGGCCATGCGTGGTGAAAAGAGCGAGGTGCTGACCGCAATTGAAGTAGCGATAGATAAAAATGGTCAGCCTGTGGCAATAACACCCGCAAATGAAGCGAAATATGCTGCTATTAGTACACCAGTGGTGCGTCATACGATTCAGGCAGAAAACGTAGAGGCTGGACATAAAGATAAAGACTATTTTGATATCCGGAAATTTCCACCTGATATGACTTTATATCGGTTTAGCCGAAATGTAAAAATCAGTGGCTTACCTGATTGGGCATGGGAGAAAGCAACCCCTTATATAGATACTCCAGAGCAACGTCGGCAATTACAACAAGCTTATGTAGCGGCCTGGCAGGCTTATAACGCTAAGGATTTGAATACACTCCGTGATCAACAAAAAGTTGCGCTCAAAGCCTGGGCTTGGGCTTCCGGTGAAAGTGAAGAGAGTGTTTTTGCTGATCAATCTGTTTACCATAATATCAAGATAAAAAGTTTCAAAATGAAGCCAATTAATTGGGATGACTACAGAGTGAAAATAATGAATCAGGGAAGAATGGTCAGGTTGGTGAATAAATCAGATCCAGAAAGTTCTCCAATATCTTACTATTATGTTGATGAAGAAGATGGAGAAACGGTTTTGGCTACTGTCGCACCAATCTTTTCATTAATTAATGGCCGTTTTGTTCAGGTGATTTAATGGTGGCAATATCGGGTTATTTGACCCGATATTTTTACTTGATGGGAAATGCAATAAAAGTCGGTAATATCGATACAGCATTTGGTGATTGTAAAACGACACTGGGATTGTGGGTTTGGTTAATATTGAAGTTGAATAATATTCCACTTATCACCGGGTTACACCGGAATGTGAGGATAAAATGAGATTAAAATGGTTATTGCTATTATTAGGCGTGATTACTATGTCAGGTTTAGGAGTGATGGTAATGCAAGGCGCTAATGCAAATGAACCGAGGTTGTATATTCGCAGTTTATTCGATATCCAATACGCCTTTTGTGATATTAAAACCAATGGCGTAACGGGAATGGATAATAGAGATTCAGCCCGGGAAGGCCGGGGATTTGGTACCGCCAGTACAGCTTCCATGCTATTAATGGCAAATGGTGAAAATGAAATCAGTCTGGAATTTGGTGCTCTGGGTTGGTTTTCCCCAGATAAGCTATCAGATGAAACCCGTAACCACTTTAATCCTGAAGCGAAATGTAGTCTAGAATTGACGGCCATGCGTGGCAAAAGGAGTGAGGTGCTGACGGCAATTGAAGTAGCAATAAATAAAAATGGTCAGCCTATGGCAATAACACCTGCAAATGAAGCGAAATATGCCGCTATTAGCACACCGGTAGTACGTCATGTGATACAGGCAGAAAAAATAGAAGCTGGGCATATAGAGAAAAAGTATTTTGATCCGAAAGAATATCCACCCAATATGACTTTATACCGGTTTAGTCGTAATGTAAAAATCAGTGGCTTACCTGATTGGGAATGGGAGAAAGCAACCCCTTATACCGATACCCCAGAACAACGTCAGCAATTGCAGCAGGCTTATGTGGCGGTCTGGCAGGCTTATCAGGCAAAAAATTTGCAGGTAATTCGTGACCAACGAAAAATCGCGCTCAAAGCTTGGGCTTGGGCCACTGGTGAAAGTGAAGAGAGTATTTTTGCTGATCAGCCTATTTATAATAATGTCAATGCAAAAAATTTCAGGATGAAGCCAATTGATTGGGATAACTACCGGGTTCAGATAATGAATCAGGGTAAAATGATCAGACTAGTGAATAAATCAGATCCGGGAAGTTCTCCGGTATCCTACTATTACGTTGATGAGGAAGATGGGGAAACAGTTTGGGCTACTACCGCGCCGATTTTCTCATTAATTAATGGCCGTTTTGTTCAGGTAATTTAATGGATAGCAATATCGGGTTATTTGACCCGATATTTTTTCTTGGCGGGAAATGTAATAAAAGTCGGTGACATCGATATAGCGTTTGGTGTTTGTAAAACGACTCTGGGATTGTGGATTTGGTTAATATTAAAGTTGAATAATATTCCACTTATCACCGGGTTACACCGGAATGTGAGGATAAAATGAGATTGAAACTGTTATTGCTGTTATTAGTAGTTATTATTATGTCAGGTTTAGGCGTGATGGTAATGCAAGGCGCTAATGCAAATGAACCGCAGTTGTATATCCGCAGTTTATTCGATATTCAGTATGCCTTTTGTGATATTAAAACCAATGGTGTAACAGGAATAGACAACCGTAATTCGGCTCGGGAAGGTCGGGGATTTGGTACCGCCAGTACAGCTTCCATGCTATTAATGGCAAATGGTGAAAATGAAGTCAGTCTGGAATTTGGCGCATTGGGTTGGTTTTCCTCAGATACGTTATCAGATAAAAACCGCAATCACTTTAACCCTGAGGCCAAATGCACGCTGGAACTGACGGCTATGCGTGGTAAAAAAAGTGAAGTATTGACGGCAATTGAAGTGGCAATTGATAAAAATGGTCAGCCTGTGGCAACAACGCCCGCGAATGAAGCGAAATATGCTGCTATTAGCACACCGGTGGTACGCCATGTGGTACAGGCTCAAAATGTAGAAGATGGGCATGTAGAGAAAAAGTATTTTAATCCGAAAGAATTTCCTCCTAATATGACTTTGTACCGATTTAGCCGTAGTGTAAAAATCAGTGGCTTACCTGATTGGGAATGGGTGAAGGCAACCCCTTATACCGATACCCCAGAGCAACGTCGGCAATTGCAACAGGCTTATATGTCGGTCTGGCAGGCTTATAATGCCAAAGATATAAATACTCTTAGGGAACAACAAAAAATTGCGCTTAGAGCTTGGGCTTGGGCCACTGATGAAAGTGAAGAAAGTGTTTTTGCCGATCAACCTATTAACAGTGATATCAAAGAAAAAAGTTTCAGAATGATACCGATTAATTGGGATGACTATACCGTTAAAATAATGAATCAGGGCAGAATGGTTAAATTAGTGAATAAATCAATTTTAGAATATTCTCCAATATCCTATTACACTGTTAATAATGAAGATGGCGATACTTATTTCAGTACTACCGCACCAATTTTCTCATTGATTAATGGTCGTTTTGTTCAGGTAATTTAATGGATAGCAATATCGGGTTATTTGACCCGATATTTTTACTTGATGGGAAATGCAATAAAAGTCGGTAATATCGATACGGCATTTTGTGATTGTAAAACGACACTGGGATTGTGGATTTGGTTAATATTAAAGTTGAATAATATTCCACTTATCACCGGGTTACCCCGGAACGTGAGGATAAAATGAAATTAAAATGGTTATTGCTATTATTAGGCGTGATTATTATGTCAGGTTTAGGAGTGATGGTAATGCAAGGCGCTAATGCAAATGAACCGAGGTTGTATATTCGCAGTTTATTCGATATCCAATATGCCTTTTGTGATATTAAAACCAATGGCGTAACGGGCATGGATAACCGTAATTCGGCTCGGGAAGGTCGGGGATTTGGTACTGCCAGTACGGCTTCCATGTTATTTATGACAAACGGTGAAAATGAAATCAGTCTGGAATTTGGCGCATTGGGTTGGTTTTCCCCGGATAAGCTATCAGATGAAATCCGCAACCACTTTAATCCTGAAGCCAAATGTAGTCTGGAATTGACGGCTATGCGTGGTAAAAAGAGCGAGGTGCTGACGGCAATTGAAGTAGCGATAGATAAAAACGGTCAACCTGTGGCAATAACACCCGCAAATGAAGCGAAATATGCTGCTATTAGCACACCGGTGGTACGTCATGTGATACAGGCAGAAAATGTGGAAGCTGGACATAAAGATAAGAAATTCTTTAAAAGTCGGAAATTTCCACTCAATATGACCTTATACCGATTTAGCAGGAATGTAAAAATTAGTGGCTTACCTGAATGGGAATGGGAGAAAGCAACCCCTTATACCGATACCCCAGAACAACGTCAGCAATTGCAACAGGCTTATATGGCGGTCTGGCAGGCTTATAATGCTAAAGATATAAATACTCTTAGGGCACAACAAAAAATTGCGCTTAAAGCCTGGGCTTGGGCCACCGATGAAAGTGAAGAAAGTATTTTTGCCGATCAATCTGCTTACAGTGATATCAACGAAAAAAGTTTCAAAATGATACCAATTAACTGGGATGACTACCGGGTTAAAATAATGAATCAGGGCAGAATGGTTAGGTTAGTGAATAAGTCAGACTTAAAGAATTCTCCAATATCTTACTATTATGTTGATGAAGAAGATGGAGAAACGGTTTTGGCTACTGTCGCACCAATCTTTTCATTAATTAATGGCCGTTTTGTTCAGGTGATTTAATGGTGGCAATATCGGGTTATTTGACCCGATATTTTTTCTTGATTGGAGCAACAAAAGAAAGCTATTATCCGGTTACGCAAGATAAAGACTAATTATGTTAATTCTGCCAGATATGGAGGAAGAAATATGGGTAATGCGGTAAAGATTGGTGATATTGGCACAGCGCATGATGATTGTGGAGCGACATCGGTTATTTCGGGATCGACCAGCGTGAAAGTTGATGGTATTCCTTTAGCTCGTCAGGGCGATAATTTAGCGCCACATTCATCTCATTCACGCATAATTGCCGGTGGTTCCAGTACCGTTTTTGTTGATGGTAAACCTGCGGCGAGAACCGGTGATGCAGTGAGTTGTGGTGGAGTTGTGATTGGTGGTGGTAGCGTTAATATTGGTTAAGGAAAAAACATATTCTCAGTTAATATGCGCAGCGCTGTTTGTGATTGTAAAACCCCGGACCTTTATATTCACAAAATTAGTGTTAAAAGTCGGGAAATGGGTTTTTCATTATAACCAGATTGAACCGATAGGGGATATTTGAGTGGTTGATGAAGCGGGTGGTATACCGGCAGCAATTTCATTGGTGGGAAAACAGCAGGGTGAGATCTCACCCTGGTCGTATTGGTAACTTTTTACTAACTTTAATCAATCGAGCACTAGTTGACTTATTCGGCAATCATATAAATCCGCTAATTTTTCAATCGTTGCTTTGCGTGGGCGATCTGATTTCTCAAACTGAGAAACGGCAGCTTGTTTTATACCCAGTTTTTCCGCTACCTCAGCTTGTGATAGTCCACGATAAATGCGCCAAGCGGCTTGTAGTGAAACTTCATCGTCTACCATGATAGAAACGACTTCATGAGGAATAGTTTCATCGTCATTTGGTCCCGTTGTATAGGGAATAATTTGATAATTTTCATCATGATCCGCAGCTGCCAACAGTCTTTCGTACTCGTCCATTGGCAAAATAACGGCTTGTTTTTTGCCGTGCTCGTCTGTAATAAATTGAATACTAGCCATATTCTTTTGCTCCGTATGTTTACGTAGTTACGTAGCCCTTAGAGGTAAATGGTTAAATGGGAAAATTCACCTATTTGTTAATAGGTTTTTGTCTGGCGTCGCCTAATTTCCTGAATTTCTAGGATATTAGGTTTTCCATCCAGTAATTCAAACAAAACCCGATAATCGCCAACTCTGAGCCTATATCTGTTATCGAATCCTGATAATTTTCTGATATCCAGACCAACAAGAGGAAAATCTGTTAGCGAACTCACCTTTTGTTTTATCGTCTTCTGATATCGAGTATCGATCCTCGTTAGCTGTTTGATTGCAGCCTTAGACCAAATGACTTTAACCATTTCTTTCCCTATTTTAAAAGAGCATACCCGCTTTGGATACTCAAAATATAAGTGTTTACTCTTATGTCGTCAAGAGAAAGTCTTATATTTTAAGAAGAAAAATAAGGTTTCGCCCAGTAGAGTTCAATTTTTTATGATGAAATCAGATATAAATTTTATGATGATTGGAGTTTATTTTTTAATAAAATTCTTTCTCTGTTTTAAATGTGATTATAGAAATGAAGATTAGTTTCTATTTGTTTTTTTATATTGATTTTATTCCTAATTAAACTAAAGGGGTTTACCCCTTAAATAAAAGATTGTTGTTTATACCCATTATCTTTCAAGCTGCCTCTTTGTTGTTTGCACTTGCTCACCCCAGTCACATAGTTCGCTATGCTCCCGGGGATTCGCTCCCTTGCCGTCTCGATGCATCTTGAAATCCATAGAGTATATATGTTTATTTCCTCTGCTTTCTTTTCTTTTTCTTGGTATTATTTTTTCTTTCTATTTTCGAATGTCTTTGGCGCATGGAGTCATCCTCTTCAGCCAGTTCAAACACGGCTTCTTTATTAATAAACCAAAAAGACAAACAGGCCGTTTGGACAATAATCAAGCTCCAGAACAGGCGGATAATATCGTTTGAAAAGATTAAATAAACGATCACGACACAGAGTAAATTAATAAAAACAGAGGTTAATAGACTGATAACCAGTGTCTGAATAACCTGGCTAATTACCGGTATTCGAGCAAAGGGAAGTAGGCATAACATTGCACCCACAGGGCCGAAAACCGCTGTGACGATTAAAATACCCGGATTACCACGGATGGCATCAACAAATCCGAATAAATCAAATGGAATGGTAAACATGGGTTTTATCCTTGCATGGGGTTCAGCATTGGGCTAGGTTTATATCTTAATATCCGGGCGAAAATGATATTGGGAAACTGCCGGAGCCCGGTATTGTAAAGAGCAACACTTTCATTAAAGAATTCACGTCTGTCTGCAATCTGATTTTCCAGCAGAGTGATCTGCGCTTGCAAATGTTGAAAAGATGGCTGACTAATTAGGGCCGGATAGTTTTTTGCAATTATCAGAAATGACAGCAACTGGTGTGCTAATGTATTACCTATTTTCACCTTTTCATCAGTTATTTTTGCACTGGGGTAGTTTTTCCTGATTTCTGATAGTTGCAGAAAGAGCGATTTTTCATGGGCCATTGCTTGTTCTGTTATCGTGATAAGCTGAGGAATTAAATCAACCTGTTTTTTCAATAAAATATCAATATTGGCAAACGCTTTATCCCGGTATCTTTTTAACATAACGATTTTATTAAAAACGCCTACGAGATAACGAACCGCGATCATCAGAATGACGGCCAGAATAAGAAAAGCGAGAAGATATCCACCCATTGCTGTTATCTCTAAAATAGCCATTTCAATAATGGAGACTCACGATAAAAAACCGTTAAATGATGAGACTGATATTCATAAGGAACGGTCAGAATAAAGGCAATCAGGATTGCCGCACTAATGACAGTAATTGCAAGATTACGGCGCATTGGCGCAACTTCATTCCAGGCGCCCAAATATCCCTTAGAGGCAATCCCCAGTAATCTGTGAGGAGCCGCCTGAGTAATAACAACTTGATCGTCTTTTTCAATAGCTGTACCAATAATTAAATACTCTTCATTTGGAAATAACAAGTACTCTTGGTAAGAAACGGAGTTGGTTTCATAGTTCTGATAAGAAGAAAAATTTACAAATGTCAAGGTTTCTGGTGTTGCATCAATACGGACTGATCCTGAATCATCGGTTAAAGTAAACCGACGGATTTTTTCTTCCGAATGACGCAAAGAATAACGTTTATCGCCTTTTGAATCTTCGCTGATATCATATTCATAATAACGATAGCCATAGCATAGCTTTCTGCTCAGAGGGCTTTTAAAGTGAGTTCCTGCTGTTATTCTTCCTTCTACTTCTACCAAGCCCATAGCGATTGAACGGATTTTTGATGTGGCCAAAATCTGCTGAAATTTAAGGAATTTTTTTTCCGGTGTTGTTTTCAGACCGTTATAGATAAATAGTAATAAAATTAAGCCAAATAAGGCGCCGGGTGAAACAAAAAAGGCAATCAGAAAAATGGCAATAGCCGCCGAGCCTAAAATCACTTTCCAAATTTCCTTGCTGGCAAATTTACCGGACTGCCGTGCTTGTCTATAATACTCTGCCGCGTTTTTCCCAAACGAAAAGATTAATACACAGGAGAAAACAAAAATAAAAAATATCATAGTCATCATAAGGTTTACCATCTGATTTATTTAAACTTGATACCGTCATAGGCTTTTTCTGCCTGACAGATTTCTAACAAAGGCAGCCTCTGATAATGAAACATGCGGGCAAAAATCAGATCAGGGAATAGATAAATCGCCGTATTATACTCCGTTACTGCATCATTAAACATTTCGCGGCGATGAGCAATTTTATTTTCTAGATCCGTCACCGATGTCTGCAATTGTGAAAATTGGGAACCTGAAATCAATGTCGGATAGTTTTCAGCTACCGCCAGTACAGATCGGAATGCATTGCTCATTTCATTGGAGGCTTTGATTTTATCCGTGAGGGTATTGGCATTAAGATATCCCTGCCGTGCATCACTTAACCGAGTAAAAATATCACGTTCATGTTCCATAGACTTTTCCAGCACGGTCACAAGCTGCGGGATCTGTTCTGCACGCTGTTTTAAAATAACATCGATATTGGCAAATGTATTGCTTGTCTGCTCTTTCAGAGCAACCAGCCGGTTATAAATTGTGATCCCCCAGCCGATAAGTCCTACAGCAATGAGAGAGATAATAATAGTGGTTACTGTCATCTTTTTCTCCACGAAAATCCGGTTATATTTACTATATAAGTCATGCCCTCCCTGCTGACTGGGGTAGCCCCCCACTTGGTTTAACCTGCCATAATCATTTAGAAATGAGAATACAAGAGTATTAAGCATACTATATCGAGGATAGATTTAATTCAATAAATGCAATTTTTTAAAAGAAGATTTAATTGCATTTACTATGTGAATCTAAAATCGGTATATACCCAAGAAACCTCAAGATGCAGTTTTTAGCACTTGAATAACCAGATTAAATCGATAGGGAATATCTGGGTGGTTGATGAAGCGGGGGGGTACTCCGGTGACTGTCAGTTCAGATCTGCGCTAATACAGATGAAATCATATATATTATCCCAAACAATTGCTGCATAATTAACCCTGTTTGCCAAGTTTAGTCTTGGTTCCCGTGTTATTTGATTTCCCTTTTGATCTTGCTTTTAAAAATCGTTACGGTATAACGCCTAAAGCGGGCAGCGTTTCTGGTTACCATTGCATGCAAACGGTTGAAAACAATAACTAATATTAGAAAATAATCTTAAGGATTGTGTATGTACCATAATGAACATCAAGTAATGAAAGCCATTTACGATAACTTTTATGGTCAGATTAATGATAATGGTGTTATACCTGTTGACCTACGTGCGCCTTCCTTGGTTGGTACAGTTCAAGATGATCCCTTTGATTGCTTGATTGAACAAAAACTCCAACAAGCATTTCCTGAATTGGAAGTTGTTCGTTCAGGTAAGCTGACTACTCCTGATATTATTATTCGTGATAAGCGAACGGGTATCATTGTTGGGCTTGAAGTTAAAAAGTTAATTCAGAAGCCGAATGGCACTGATTCACGTGGTCTTACTATGGATTACAATAGTTGCTTGCCGTGCGGAACTGCTTTGATAAAGATGGGCAATGCAATGGCCGATATTCCTTGTTATTACATGTACGCATTATTGAGCAATGACAGTAGCAGTATTGTAACTTTTATTTTGATGCACGGTGATTTCATCAACTATGACTTTAATCTTTATAAGAAAGCCAAAGTTGCGAACCAAACCGAGTATAACCACGGTCCGTACGGTGAAGGTTCTGTTCGTCATCGGGCAATGTATACGTACCCTAATCCACTGAACTACAAATTAAAGTGTTTTTATACAAGAAAAGTTTTTGTAGCGAAAAAATTTGATTGTGAAAATCTTCAGATATCGCACTTGGCTACAGAAGAAGTATCAAGGTACGATATTTACGAAAACAATTTTTTGTACAATATCATTGATAATGGAAAGCCTGATCAATCTGTTGAGCCTGTTCTGATTGAAGATATTTTTGCTGACTGCAAAGCACGTGTAGCAAAAATACGTACGTCTGTTTCTATGCCAGTGTTAATAAAATAATATGAAGTATATAATTGAAAATGATTTTCCTTTCGAGCAGATTGATCCAATTGCGGAAATCGAAAGTTACAGAAAGGAAATTAACCGTCCTATCTACCACATTCATAAATGGTGGGCGAAGCGTTTAGGAAGCGTATTCCGTTCTATTGTTTCCGGTGCTCTTACTGAAGGCCAATGGAAGGATTTTTACGAATACCAAAAATATACCGGAAAGGTTGTGCTTGATCCTTTTATGGGGTCGGGAACCACATTGGGGGAAGCGGCGAAGCTTGGGGCAAGCATTATAGGATGTGATGTTAACCCAGTTAGTACATTCTTAGTTACACAGGCAATGGCTAGCGTGAATATAAATGAACTGAAAAAAGAATTTAAATCCATTGAACGGGATGTAAAAGAAGAAATCCTTTCCTATTATACAACAATGGTTCCTGGTGCGTCGAAATCCACGCCAGCACTTTACTATTTTTGGGTGAAGGTTGTTGCCACGCCTGAGGGTGAAGAAATTCCGTTGTTTTCAAGTTATGTATTCAGTAAAAATGCCTACGCTAGCAAGAAACCGGATTCGCAAATATGGTGCCCGTCATGTGAGTCTATTATTGTGGAGAAATATAATAGTACTGACATTAAATGCCCTTGCTGTTCACATAACTTTAACCCCCAAAATGGGCCTGCCAAGGGAACAAAAATTGTTGACAGTAGAGGTAATGAATACAAAATCAAGGAATTAGTATCTAGCAAAGAGTGTCCACCTAAGCATAAATTATATGCCATTATGGCGCTTAACGAAGCAGGTGAAAAGGTCTATATCAAACCGACTCAATATGACTACGACCTTTTTAATAAAACGCGTGAACGCTTTTCCCTGATCAAAGGCGATCTTCCATTACCTACTATGAAAGTTAGAGCTGGATATAACACGAACCAAGCGCGTGGATATAACTACAATAATTGGTGTGATTTCTTTAATGAACGTCAATTGTTATGTCTTGGACTATTGCTTCAGCGGATATTGAAGATTAAAGACAAGGTGATTCGAGATCATTTTGTTTGTCTGTTCAGTGGAACACTTGAATTTAATAACCTGTTTTGCAGTTTTAAGGGGGAGGGTACTGGTGCTGTTCGTCATATGTTTTCGAACCATATTTTGAAACCAGAGAGAACACCATTAGAAAATAGTGTATGGGGAACACCGGGGAAAAGCAGCGGTACATTTTCGACATTATTTGAAAGTCGTTTGATTAAGGCTAAGACCTATCTTGACGAACCATTTGAAGTATTCATTGAAAACAATGGGGTAAAATGTTTTTCAAAAAAAGTCGTTTGCAGTGATCCGATAAGGGTAAATCCTACTCAATCATGGGAAACGTTCAAAAACGCTTCTCAAGGTGCTTTGATTTTGAATGCGGACAGTTCTTCACTTCCCATCCCTGATTCATCGGTTGATGCGGTAATTACTGATCCACCGTATTTTGATTTTGTTCACTATAGTGAATTGAGTGACTTTTTCTATGCTTGGCTTTCTAATGCTCTTAGTGGCGAATATGAATACTTAAATAGAAAAGATTCATCACATGAAAATGAAGTTCAAGATAGGGATAACGAAAGTTTCACAAGGAAAATTTGCACTATTTTTAAGGAATGCAACCGAGTGCTTAAAGAAGATGGTCTTTTGTGTTTCAGTTATCATCATTCGACAATAGACGGCTGGATGGCAATATACGATTCTGTCACTAAAGCCGGTTTTGACATTGTAGCCGCTCACCCGGTAAAAGCTGAAATGTCTGTTGCCAGCCCTAAAAGTGCAGCAAAAGATCCTATCAATCTTGATGCAATCTTGGTTTGTAAAAAGGAGGTTAATCCGCCAAAAATTGAGAATCCACAGGACGAAATCTTTTCCCGGTTCAGTGATTATGTTGAACGATTCAACGTTGTTGAAAGAAATCTAAGTTCAGGGGACCGCTTTGTAATTGCTTGCTCCCAGGCAATTACGGTTGCTTCATGCCTTCGAATGGATAGAGAATCGACGATTGACTTGGTTAAATGGTCTGTTGAAATATGCGTTCAGAATAAAAAGATATCACTTAAATGACCAAGGCGGGATTCTATTTTACATAAAAAGTGACCAATGGCGGGCATTGACAATTTTATTCAATCAATACGCTATTTATCAATAGACTCTGATTGCTATATTAAAAGTATGGAAAATAACAGGTACCGTGCACAAAAACATGGGCGACGGTACCAATATTGATTCTATTGTATAACATAAACTCCAATAGGTATTTTGTCGGATTATTTAGGATTAAATTAATTAAATAATAAATGGTAGATTTACATAGTAAGCGCAACATCGTTAATCTGGAGGTAAATATGTTCGTATTCCCCTAAATAATTCATTGGGTGTTTTCCTACCTAGTGTTTTGGGAAGATAAAATGTCACATAAATACGGCAAGATTGGTCGTATTTATGTTAATAAATCTGCAACTTCTGATTGTGACAAGTCGCGATAAACATGCCAAGCAGCAATGATACTAATTTGTTGTTCAACCATGATCCCAACTACTTCATGTGGGATAGTTTCTTCATCATTTTCACCTGCTTCATATGATACTGATACATAATCTTCATCTCGATCAGAAAGGGCTAGTAGATGTTCATACTCCGCTATAGACAGAATTACTGATTGCCGCACACCGTTTTCGTCAGTAATAAAGTTAATCACAGACATGGAATTTACTCCGGTTAAATTTAATCAATATAACATTAAGGATATTAAAGTTATTTTGCTATTTTTTGCTAATCTGGTTTTTGTTGCCGTTTAACTTTGTTATACCCAATTGAACTATTGAAGTGTGGCTTTGCGGCGGGCTAAAAATTTAGCCTCAACTTGGTCGGCTGGCACTAGATTGCCGGCATTGGCAGAAGCTTGGCCTATTTCTATTTGTCTGCGGAGCCAAGCATCATGAACGCTCGCTTCTTGTTGCTGACGCACGAAATCGCGCATGAAGTCACGTAGTAGCTGTGCACCTTTGCGATCGAGTGATTTCGCTGCCGCGGTAAAGTCATTTTTCAGGGTATCATCAACCCTAAAGGTAAAAGTAGTTTCGCTCATAGCTAATGATTCCATCGTAATGTGTTACAAAGTAAGTACAGTGTAGTACTTAAATGGGTAGAATACTACCAGAAGGACGGTAAAATATAATATTTAGATAAAATTAAATCTGAATAGTGTCACCTATTGTAAAAAATTTATTATTGTCTCTTATTTATTCTCATAAATAATATTGTGAATTATTTATTTAAAGTATCTTTAATAAGTTAAATAATATATTGAAAAGCCTTAGTTAAATTAATAAATGAAGATGATAATTATTGCTTTTAATTCTAGTTTGTTAAAGTTTTAAATTAACATGTCTTGATAATTAATTTATTGGTTTAGTATCTTGGTGATAATATTTGTTAAAATATAAAGATGATTGCATTTAATATAACCAAGTATTAACCATTGAAAATAGTTAATACTTGGCGATAAAGTAAGTCACGGCAGAGACATAAAGAGTGTGTTACCGCTTCATTCAGTTTATGGGCTTCTAAATAGGCGCCTATTTCCATACAAAAGTAGAATCCCACCTTCGGGGTCAGGGCGGGATTCCACTTTGTATTTAATTTAATCAAAGATAAGTTGACTACGGAATTCCCCTGACCAAATGGCTCTTCGACGTTTAGCCGCCTGACTGTCTTTTATACTGGTATTCTGTTTAATCACGCTTAATGCAATTCGGTTAAAAAGCGCCATTTGTGCAACCCCATCAGGATCTTTGAGTGAGATAGCATCTTCTCGAAAAGTGACATCTAATACCCAATGCAGCTCGTTTTCCACCGACCAGTGCCTTCTTATTGCCTTAGCCACGATTTCCGCCTCCAACGGTAGCGAGCTGACATACCAGCGTGAATCACGATGAGGAGGCTGACCTTTTACGCTTCGTTCACTGACTACTTCAATAACACTTTGTATTGAAGGCCATTGCCGCCGAAGGACCTCCGGTAATACGGCACGAATTTGCATGACATGCCGAAATTCTGTCCGTCCATGACCGCTATTTTTCTGCGTAAATTCAACAAGCTCATCACTCTCATAATGCGAAGCAAAATACGATTTGACCCATTCATGGAGGGTCTTTTGATTGCCTTTGAGACCCACAATAAAATCACCGCCGCGCTGAGTAATTAACGCAAGGGTTTCTTTCTGGCAATGCAGGGCATCTATAGTGACAATCGTGCCATCAAGCGCCAGTAATTCAATCAATTGTCTGGCAACCGGACCTTCCTGACCTTTGCTTTCGGCTGCCTGATGGTATAGGGCTACACCGGATTCAACATCATAAGCACTGACCACATGCAGGGCTTCAAATAATGTCGGTTTAGTGGAAATCGTGAAAAACATGGAAAAAGCTATTGATGGGAAAATGGATATTGGGGCTTTTGGGTTGGGAGGAGCACCGATTGAGTTAGAGCCAGCCCAAGCATTAGCAAGTTTGGCGGGAACAAATGGGTTTTATTCAAGAGGTTCAGTTCCGTTACCGCCCGACAACCCAGAGAGCAAGGCAATGAAATATATGAATATAGGAAGCAAAGCTTGGTCTACACAGCTAGCTTTTAGTGCATATAAAAATATCATCTATATACGATCAGCAAAAACTGATGGCGTCTCGTGGAATAACTGGGAACATGTTTGGACAGGATCTACTGCAACACCCGACGCTAATGGATTCCTTAAGAAATCCTCCCCGATAGTAGAAATCTACTCAGACGGTTCATTCACAACGAACGACGAGTCAAAAGGTGCAACAGTCGAGCATCTTTCAGAGGGCCTCTACATTATCAAGGGAGTTCTTGGATTCAATGCTGATGCCATGTGGGGCGGTGTTGACGGAGGTATTGAAATACCACTATGCAAAAATAAATTACCGCTGATTTGGGTGGATTACAAAGTACTGCCCGATGGTACAATCAAATTGATGACTTACCACCGGGAGCACCCAGACGCGCCAGTATTCGCCAGAAATGCGAGAGAGGGCTATACTAATGGTGATTTGATTGATATTCCCAGTGGTAGATTTGTCTCGGTTCGCGTACAAATGCCGGCATCTGATGATGAGAAAGCTGCTACTGCTGGTGATCCTGAATTAACGCCTGTTGCTTCTGATTCCAGATAGAATCCTGCGGCATTTGAACCCTAACATCTAACCGGCAATGTTCGGGAATGTCACACGGCTCACTGTCTTTATAAAATACACGTTCACCATTTTCATCAATATGCTTAAGTCGCCAGTTCTGAAAACGGGTTGGTAAGTGAGTGTGCTGTCTGTGAAAGGTTTCAATGATGACAGAGCCGTCACTCTGCACTCTGTCATCGACAAAAATTAACTCCAGGTTGTTGTTATCTTTCGGTACTGAGATACCACCGTGCACTCCCCAAGCCATATCTAAGTTATAGCCACAAACATTAGATATATGGTAAATGCCAACTCCTTCTTTTGTGACTTCTGCTCCCTCTGATTCTTCGTTAGTTGTGAATTCACCAGAGGGGTGGATTTCCACTATTGGGGAGGCTCTTTTTAGGAATCCGTTAGCGTCGGCAATGCAATTTGCAGTGCTATATTGAGTCGTCCAGGGCTTATATTGTTCGGGCCCATACCAAGTTTGGCGTGTCGCAATATCCCCAATATGCGAATAATATGTTTGATGAATTCTCTGATCATTACTCTTAAATACAGAAAGAAATCCATATGCGTAAATCTTATAACCGTTATATGCGGGAAAGTCAGTTACAGAATTGGGATTATCTACAGCTACACCGTAGATGCCAGATTCTCGGATATCAGAGAATCTTGAATTGTTTGATACATAGCCCCGGAAATCGGGAAAGGCCCCCACATCCCCCGCACTCAGACTGACATCCCCGGTCAACGCTTTCCCGTTCACTTTCCGGCTATTCGGCACCGCATAATTGGCCTTTTGCACCGTTTCTGTTAAACCGAGGTTTTTCACAAACTCATTTTTATCAGGAATGTCTGCGCCGTTTTGGTCTTTTGCCAGTTTATTATTAGCATTATCATTTATATCGGAAGCCAGCTTCTGCGTTACCGCGAGTGTGTTACTATCGCCTGTCTTGTTAGTAAGTTGAACAATCCCTTTTTGTGTTAATGAGGTACTGGGAATTTCTGTTGTGATTTTTTTCTCTAACGCACTATTTAATTGGGCCGTGAGTTTAGCTATATCACCATCATCCAGAACATCATCTCCTCCGGAGTGTGTTGCGATAAAATTAGCAACAACAGAGGATATCGTGGACGACTGACGTAACACCTTATTTAATTCATGAGTAGTCACATTATCTGGCGGAAACCCATTTTTTAAACTCCGACTTTCTTCATATCTTTCTTGGCTCACTACATTTGCATTATTACTGATAGAAAAGGCTTTAAAATCATTCTGGGGCTTGAGACTCATGTTTTTTCCTTAAATTATATAATATTATTTCATAAGCAACATATTGAATTATGGTAGATGATTTATCATAATTCGCGTTAATTATAGTTTAATTCACAAAAGGAATAATTAAATGTTCTTATAACTCAGATGGTTAACTATTTTTGTACAGTTGGTAGTAATAAATAACCTGATATTTTGCAATCAAAATATACCCGAAATATTTAATGCTATAGCCATAGAAATTAAAAATCTGCACTTCTTTTGATAATTAGAATGCTTAGAATCTAAACGAATTAAGCTTTCCGATGAGTGTCTATTTTGTTGAAAAAAGAAAATACAACTGTGGTACTGAGTATTAATTATTTGGAATACTTAAAAATAAAAGAAAATAACTAAGTTAAAATAAATCACATATATTAGAGCTTTTCTCCATTAACGGCTGACCAATGATAAGGTTGCAGTTCACGTATAGTTTTAAATAACAGCTCGTTTTTCTCATTAGTGACAGCCGCTTTTACGGAGCCTCCCCAATGAACCAGACGTTCTTGACATATTCCACAGGGTGTCAAAATGATATATTCATAACCGGCGTCTTCACGGCAGAGACATAAAGAGTGTGTTACCGCTTCATTCAGTTTATGCGCTTCTAAATAGGCGCCAACTTCCATACAAAGGGATAAGGCGTCATTTTTGGTATCAGGGGCGATGCTGGTTAAGATTTTGCCCGATTCTGTCCGTACCGCAGCTGCTCCACCCCATCCTTTAGGGTATCGTTTTTCAATTAAGTTAACCGCGGCATTATGTAACTCTTGTTCTATATTCATCAATTTACTGCTCTAGTCCAATTAGCTTATTTTCTTTTTCTGTGTTAATAATATCTTTGAAAAAATAAGTTTTTAGCCGTTGTTGAAAGTCTGTTATATAACTAAAACGCGATTTTCTCTTGCTTATAGGTGAAATTTTACAACATTAAATAGTACGATTTATATAGTATATAATACTTAATGGGTTTTGGGAGTGGTTTTGATTTTAAATAACCATCCCACTTATAATGACTGCCAGCCGATTAAATAATTCACTAAACATACGCTCGGTAAATGGCGCTAACATCGGGATTAAAAGCGTGAGTACCAATATACCGGTAGTCAGTGTTAACGGAAAACCGACCACAAAGATGGAGAGTTGCGGTGTCATCCGGTTTAAAATCCCCAATGATAAATTCAGTGTTAATAACAGCGTAATTAATGGCAGAGCCAGCATCATGCCGTTGATAAATATCATACTGGCGCTTTGTGCTAGCAGTAAAAATCCTTGAGCGCTGAGTTGCAATGGTTGTACGGGAATAATGCGGAATGTATCTGCCAGAACTGATAATAACCATAGATGGCCGTCAAATGCCAGAAATAACAGTAAGGTCAAGAGGTTAAAGATTCGTGCCAAAATAGGCATATTCGGGCCGCCGGAGGGATCAAAGAAGGTCGCGAATGAAAGCCCCATCTGTAAACCAATTATTTCACCGGCGTGACGCACGGCGGCAAAGGCAATTTGCATCGTCAGGCCAAGGGATGCCCCAATCAGGATTTGCTGGAGCATCACCCAGAATGCCGCAACAGAGAAAATAGGCACTTGCGCAGGTTGCAGATTTGGCATCAAAAGCAGTGTTATCATCACTGCCAGCCCGATTTTGACTTTCTTAGGCGCCTGTTTTTCACTGAATAATGGCGCCGTACTGAACAGCGCAAGCACCCGAACCAGCGGCCAGAAAAATTCACTGACGAACTGGATCAGCATCTCACTGTTAAAAGAGATCATAATTAGCCAATTATCACCGGTATGCTGCTGTAGAGTTCACGCATGTAGTCCAGAAATAGGTTTAGCATCCAAGGTCCGGCGATAACGGTAGTGACAAATACCGCCAGAATTTTGGGAATAAATGATAGCGTCATTTCGTTAACCTGTGTTGCCGCTTGCAGCAAGCTCACGATTAAACCACATAATAAAGCCGCTAACAGCAAAGGCGCAGCCAGCGCCAGCGCGACTTTCATGGCTTCTGTTCCCAATGCCATGACTGATTCAGGAGTCATAATGTTTGCCTCTTTTCAGGTCAACCGTAGAAACTTTGTGCCAGAGAACCCAGTAGTAATTGCCAGCCGTCAACTAAGACAAATAACATCAGCTTGAAGGGCAGTGAGATGGTTGCGGGAGGCACCATCATCATCCCCAACGCCATCAATACGCTGGCAACCACTAGGTCGATAATCAGAAATGGGATGAACAGCGTAAAACCAATTTGGAAAGCGGTTTTCAATTCGCTGGTGATAAATGCCGGCATTAATACTCGCATAAGAACAGCATCGGCGGTTTCAAACGGCGGTTGATCAGCAAGACGAGCAAACAGTGCTAAATCGTTTTCCCTTGTCTGACGCAACATAAATTGCCGTAATGGTTTGGCGCCATTTTCTAAAGCAGTTTCCAGGCTGATTTTATCTTCGCTGAAAGGCAGATACGCATCTTGATAAACTTTATCGAAAACCGGCGACATAATGAAAAACGTCATAAATAGCGCCAGTCCAAGCAAAACCTGATTAGGTGGCGCTGAGGGTGTGCCTAAAGCATTACGCAGTAAACCCAACACAATAATAATGCGGGTAAAACTGGTCATCATCAGCAAGGCGGCGGGGATAAAAGTTAGCGCGGTAATGAAAACTAACGTTTGAACCGGCAGTGACCAACTTTGTCCGCCGTTTGCCAGCGGCTGACTGATTATGCCCGGTAACTGTGCCACGGCATCCATTGGTAAAATAAGCGCAGCGAGTATCATCCCCAGGCGGCATGACAATGCAAACTTATCCCTTGTCATAAAGAGAGAACTACTTTTTCTCATCATTCTTGCCTTGTCGCATCAGCGTGTTTTTTAAAATCTGACCAAACAGTGCCGGTTTTATCGCTTGCCCTTCGGTGGTATCGCGGTTGGATTCAGGTATTGGCATCTGGTGTAATAAATTGATTTGCTGAGCAGTGACGCCCAGTACCAGCCAGTTATCTTCAACTTCCACAATGACGACGCGTTCACGTTGTCCCAGAGAACAACTGGCTTTGATACTTAATTGCTGCTGACTTTTTCCTTTGTTGGCAGACAGCCCCATGCGGCGTATTAACCAAGTGAGGGTGAAGATTAACAGCAACACTCCCGCCAGTGCGCTGCTGACCTGCATCAGCGTCTGACCTGCGGGAAGCGGCGCGGATGTGGCGACTTGAGTAACCGCTTGGGTTTGCGCGGCAGGTTGTGCCGCGTCATTATGCAGAGAGGGCTGGAAAGCCATATTAACGACTCAGGCGACGCATACGTTCAGAAGGGGTGATGATATCGGTGATACGGATACCGTATTTATCGGATACAACCACAACTTCACCCTGAGCAATCAGATATCCATTGATTAAAATATCCAACGGCTCCCCGGCAAGGCCATCAAGGGAAACGACCGAACCTTGAGATAGTCTCAGGAGTTGTTTGATGGTCATTTTTGTCCGGCCCAACTCTACGGATAGTTTGACCGGAATATCCAGAATCAGATCGATATCCGATAAGTGGGCCAGTGCATCCTGAGGCTCCAGAGATTCAAATATTGCCGCGCTACTGTCAGAGGTTTGTTGTTGCGCGGCCTGTTGTTCCAGAGCTTCTGCCCACATATCTTCGGCAGATCCGGTTGCAGCGGTATCTGTGGGTTGCTTAGCATCACTCATTGGGCTTTTCCTCATCCAGAGCATTTAAAACAGGGTTAATAAGATGTTCGACACGTAGGGCATATTGCCCGTTTAATGTTCCGTACTGACTGGTGAGTACGGGCACGCCATCGACGTGAACGATCAGGCGTTCGGGTTTATCGATAGGTAAGATATCGCCCGGTTGAAGTTGCAGGATTTTTGACAGCCTCAGCGGGATATCAGCAAAGTTAGCGATCAATTCCAGCTCTGAATGTTGAACCTGTTTTACCAGACTTTCCCGCCACAGGCTGTCTTCTTGCCGCACATTGTCCAGCGGTGGATTGGTCAGGCGTTCCCGTAGGGGTTCGATCATGGCAAACGGAATACAGATGTTAAATTCACCACTCAACGCGCCAATTTCCACTTGAAACGGTGTTGTCACCACAATATCGTTCGGTGATGTCGTAATGTTGGTGAATTTCACCTGCATTTCAGAGCGAATGTATTCCACTTCAATTTTGAAGATGGCGCTCCAGGCGTCACGATAGGAATCCAGCGCCATGCGTAACATCCGGTTAATCACTCGTTGCTCAGTGTGGGTGAATTCACGGCCTTCTACTTTGGTCGGGAAACGTCCGTCACCACCAAACAGGTTATCTACCGCGATGTAAACCAGACTTGGGGCGAATGCAAACAGCGCTGTCCCTCTCAACGGTTTTAGATGAACCAGATTAAGGTTGGTCGGTACTGCTAAATTACGGGCGAATTCATGATAGGGCTGAATTTTTATTGCGCCGACGGTAATGTCAGGACTACGGCGGAGCATGTTAAACAACCCCATCCTGAACTGACGGGCAAAGCGTTCATTAATAATTTCCAGTGCTTGCAGACGTTCCCGAATAACACGGCGTTGGGTATTGGGATCATAAGGGCGAACCTCATTTTCCTTGGACGCGGTATTTTCTGCGTCGTCACTGGCACTGTCGCCATTGAGCAGAGCATCAATCTCTGCCTGTGAAAGAATATTGTCACTCATGGTGATTATCGCAGAATAAACGTGGTAAACAGCACATCGGTGATGACCTGATCCGGCTCACCGGGCACCAAGGTTGGGAGAAGTGTTTGCTTGATGTCGTCCATCAGACGCAATTTACCGCTGTCATGCGCCAAATCTGCCGATTTCTGGCGTGATAGTAGTAACAACATACGACTACGAACTTCCGGCAGATACTCGTGGAAGCGCTGACGAGTTTTTTCATCGGCTAAACGTAAAGTCACGCCGATATAGAGCACTCGGTCAAAGTGATCTTCATTGTCGATCAGGTTGACGGTGAAAGGTTCCAGAGTCATAAAGACAGGGACTTTTATGACTTTGGATGCTGTAGAATCACTCTCTTTTGCCTGTTTAAGCGCCCACCAACTGTATCCCCCGATGGCGACGCCGATAACGGCAATCAGTACTAACAGTATCATCCCAAATGGATTTTTGCGTTTATGCTCGTAGCTATAGTCAGACATGGACAGACAAATTCCTGTTTTTGTTGCGGATAAGTGTCCTCGCGTTCCGTGGTGGACTGACTTATCCATCAATATCGATAATCATTATCCCGCGTATTTCCGTCGGCAATAGCTGGAACAAACGGGGAAAAAACTACTAACTCGTTCGTTTGTTGTGAATCTGGTTTATACCCGTTATCTTTCAAGTTACCTCTTTGTTGGCTGCACTCACTATCAGGCGAAAATGTCCACACCGCCCCGTACTGACGCCAGTTGATGAGGGGTTAAATGTACGGTGGATTCAGTAGCGGAATGGTTTTCTGAGGCGGTGTCAGCATTGTGACTTGCGGTTCCGCCTGAATGTTGTGAACCAGAGCGTTGTTCTTGTTGCCACGGACTGGCGTTATCACTGCCGACACTGCTTTGGGTCAGTTGAATGCCGCTTTCCGCCAGTGCGTGGCGAAGTCCAGGTAATGCTGCTTCCAGTGCTGCACGGACATGGCTGTGAGCCGATGCCAGATGTAATTGCGCTTGATTATCTTCAATGGACATACGGATTTGCAAGGCTCCTAGCTCTTGTGGATGCAGGCGTAACTCTGCCTGTTGCAGGCCGTTGCGATTGAACAAAATAATTTGCTGGTTTAATTGTTGTTGCCACTCTTCACTACCCAACTGGGCATTCAGTAAAGGGGTAGAGGCGCTGGATAATTGAAACTGGGCTGTCTGATTGTGCCCTGCGGAGAGTAGGGGAGAGGTTGTTACAGAGGAGATTTGCCCTATTTGCTGATTTTCAGTGGCGGTTGATGCGTGCTGGATCTCAGTTTGAGCGGTGGTCTGAATCAGTGCGGATTCGCGTGGGTGATTTTGCGTTGCATTTTCAGGTTGAATGCCGTGTTGAATAGTTGCTGAGGCAAGCTTGGATTTTACTGGAGAATGTTGTATTAGTCCGTTTTCAGGTTTGGCTTTAAAGAACATTTCTGCTTTTTCCGCTTCCTGTTTTAGCTGTTCTAGAATCGCTGTCAGAGGGTTTTCCTCAGTCGATAATTCCGTAGCGACTAATTCTTGAGCGCTAATTTGACGGTTTTTATCATTATGCTTGATGAGTCCGTCAGGTTGGAGGCCGCTTTTCGGGTTTTCTGATTTGATGGCTAACCCGGATAATTGTATGGGTAAACTTGCCGCCAGCTCTTCTGCTGACATAAGTTTCTCATCAACAGGAACCGTTTGTTTGTTTGTATCTGTTTTTACATCGAAGGGAATCAGCGAGGAGGTAATAGACTCCGTTGGTATTTCATATGGGATAGATAATTCGTTTGAGATCGATAGTTCATTTGAAATGGATAGTTCGTTGGAAATAGATAATAGCGGCGACAAACCGTTGTCTGTATCATCTGTAGTCTCTTCTTCCTTGGATGACGCTTTTTCTGGTTTGAGCGCACCTTTTTGCGCCAGTTCGGTTTCCAGATTAAGAAATTGAGCAAAAGCCGCAGGCTGATCGGCATCAGTGAGTGAATCACTACGTGCTGGTTGGTTTTCTGTCGGTTTCAGGTCGGCAGGCAAAAGAGTGAGATTCATTATTTATTTCTCCGTTGTGCGCTACGTTGGGCATACTCATCCATCTGTTTCTGCTCCGTTCTGTTCTGATGTAATCTTCGGTTGTTATCTGCCCGTTGTTGCAAAGTATCGAAAGCATTGAGGCGTTGTTGTTTTTCCCGCCACTGTGATAAAGCGGTATCAAGCCGCTGTTGCCATTGATTGAGCTGTAATTTGTGCTGCTCAATCGCTTTTTCCAGCGTTTTCATGAATTGCTGATAATTTTGCCAGGTGGTGCACGGCATACCGTTACTCAACGTATCGTTCAGGCGTTCCCGATACTCATCTTGATAGCCCATCAATGTTGCGAGTTGTTGCTCCATTTGCTGATGGTTCTGACGAACTTGCGCCAAGTGAGTGGCGGCTTTTTCCACTGCATTTTGTGCAAGTTCACGCAAGGTCATGAGAGGTGATTGTTGCAGCATCTTATTCCTCGCTTTAATGGCAACACACAGAAAATCATTACGTTACGTAGGTAATAACTGTTGTAATTGAATACAGGCCGCTTCATATTCACTACGTTCTTCAATATCTTGTTGTAGAAATTGTGCCATGTAGGGATAAAGCTCAATGGCTTTGTCCAGTAGCGGATCACTGCCAGCCGCATAAGCACCGACGTTAATCAGATCACGGTTACGTTGATAGCTTGCGAGTAGTTGTTTGAACTGCTGTACCCGTCGGTAGTGTTGCTTATCAATGAGTGAGGTCATCGCGCGGCTGATAGAGGCTTCAATATCAATTGCCGGGTAATGTCCTGATTCTGCCAGCGAACGGGAGAGGACGATGTGACCATCAAGAATTGCTCGGGCAGCATCGGCTATCGGATCTTGCTGATCATCACCTTCGGTGAGTACGGTGTAAAACGCGGTAATTGAGCCGCCACCGTTCACCCCATTGCCTGCACGTTCCACGAGTGCCGGCAGTTTGGCGAAAACCGAAGGCGGATAACCTTTGGTTGCCGGAGGTTCGCCAATGGCCAGGGCAATTTCACGTTGTGCCATGCTGTAGCGGGTCAATGAATCCATAATCAGCAATACATGTTTACCCCGATCACGAAAATCTTCCGCGATACGGGTAGCGTAGGAGGCGCCTTGCATACGCAACAGAGGCGAGATATCGGCGGGTGCGGCGACAACCACTGAACGGGCTAAGCCAGCAGCGCCAAGGATGTTTTCAATAAAGTCTTTAACTTCGCGGCCACGTTCGCCGATCAGACCAACGACAATCACATCAGCCTGTGTATAACGGGCCATCATGCCAAGCAGGACACTTTTACCGACCCCGGAACCAGCAAATAATCCCATACGTTGCCCGCGACCTACGGTCAGTAGGGCATTAATTGCTCGCACGCCGACATCCAGTACGTCACTGATTGGTGTACGTTGCAGAGGATTGATTGGCGGTGTGGTGAGTGGGGCGCGATAGCCGGTATCCGGTGAAGGAAAACCATCCAGTGGACGACCGGCGCCATCCAAAACTCGTCCTAACAGTTCCGGGCCAAGGGGTAACTGGCGACCACTGCCACAATCTTCACTGTACGGACGAGCGTATACCCGGGCGCCGGGTACAATCCCTTCCAGATCTTCAAGCGGCATCAGTAAAAGTTTTTCGCCATTAAAACCGACAACTTCACTTTCAACTTCTTCAATATTGCTGCCATTTTGTCGCTCAATCAGGCAGGTTGCTCCAAGAGGCAGATGTAAACCTGTTGCCTCCATAACCAGCCCGGTCGCTCTGGTCAGACGTCCATAACGACGAACCGGCGAAGTTTTCGCTAATTTCTTCTCAAAAGCATCCAGTGTCGCCAGCCAGCGCCCGAGTCTTGCTGTCATTACAATTCCCCCGGTGCGGCCAGCCTACATAACTCATGCCAGCGGGTTGCCAGACTGGCATCTAAATCGCCTTCCTCTGCGCTGATTTTACAACCGCCAGGATGTAGTTTGTTATCTGCCAGTAAGCGCCAGCCGTGTAGTGAGAGTGTGTTGCCTAATTGTTGCTCAACCATTGGCATATCTTGTGGGTGAACCCGCAATTGGGGTTTACCACTCAACATTGGTTCCTGTTGAATAAATTCACGGATCTGATTGAGCAGGGCAGTGCCATCACAGATCGCCGGTTGGCCCAAGATCTGTTTTGCGGCGGTCAATGCTAGTTGCATCAAGCGGGATGCAATGATCGTGTCCAGTCCTTCCAGTGAATGTTGGAAGTCCGCTAGCAGATTTTGCCACTGCTCGGTGATAGGTTGCTGCTGCTGAATGGCATCTTTTCGCCCCTGTTCCAGACCGGCCTCTAAGCCGGTTTGGTAGCCTTTTTCATAACCTTGTGCTTGACCTTCGGTAAATCCCTGTTCATGGCCTGCTTGTCGAGCCTGTTCTTTCAGGTTATCCAGCATTGCCGCCTGTTCAAGGATTTCATTACGCTCAGAATCTTGCTGTGAGTCATCAACGGGTTCTGGTTTGGCCCGCAGTTTTTCCCACTGTGTCAGCTCGTTTGGTTTCCAGGGTTGCCAGTCAGCCTTGTTTAACTTATCAGACATAGCTATCGTCGCCACCATTCAGGATAATCTCGCCGCTTTCTGCCAGACGACGAACAATAAGCAGAATCGCTTTCTGTTCGCTCTCCACTTGCGACATCCGCACCGGACCACGGTTTGCCAGGTCATCGCGCATAATCTCTGCGGCACGTTGAGACATATTGTTGAGGAAATGATCGCGCAGTTGCTGGTTGCAGCCTTTCAGTGCAATGAGCAGGGAGTCAGTGGTGATTTCCTGCAACAGGCGCTGGATACTGCGGTCATCCACATCGATAAGGTTTTCGAACAGGAACATTTCATCGATGATTTTTTGTGCCAGTTCGTTGTCGTAGGCACGCATAGCTTCGATGACATTCTCTTCCTGCTGGCTTTTCATCAGGTTGATAATTTCAGCCGCAGTACGAATGCCGCCCATTTTGCTGCGCTTGAGATTCTGGCCGTCCAACAGGTTATTGAGCACTTCTGTCAGTTCAGCCAGTGCCGCCGGTTGTACGCCACCGAAAGTGGCAATACGCAGCATGATGTCGTTGCGTAATTTGTCATCAAACAGCGCCAGGATATCGGCTGCCTGTCCACGATTTAAATGAACCAGAATGGTGGCGATAATCTGTGGATGCTCTTCACGGATCATATCGGCTGCCATTTGTGGTTCCATAAAATTGAGGGTCTCAATACCGGTGGTGGTTTCACGGGATTCGAGAATATCCTCAAGCAGACTGGAGGCGCGCTCTTCACCTAGCGCTTTAATTAACACCGAACGTAAATAGTCACTGGCGTTGATACTCAGTGCCGCATACTGACCGGCATCTTCTTCAAATTCAGCCAAAACATCCACCAGTTGTTGGTTAGAGATTTGGCGCATACCAGCCATTGTGATACTGAGTTGCTGGACTTCCCTGGAGTTCAGGTGTTTAAACACCTCGGCCGCTTGATCTTCTCCCAGGGTCATTAACATGACGGCGCTTTTTTCTGTTCCGTTCAGGCTCATTGTTCGTTACTCATCCATTGACGGATCACCAGCGCCACTACGCGAGGATCTTTTTCTGCCAGTTCGCGAATGCGTTGGCTTTGAATTTCAGCACTGACTCGTTGACGTGTCAGTTTCTGGCGTGTTTTTTCATCCATTTCCGCGCTAGATTCAGTCACTTGTCTTTTCTGAACTTTTTGTGCTTCAAGGGCGGCTTTTTCTGCGGCGCGTTTTTTGGCAAGTTGAGGAACCACCATTTTGCGCCACAGCAGCCATGCCACCAGAATCAATAACAGGTAGCGGCCAAAATCGAAGGCTTTTTCCAGCAGAATTGGGTTCTGCCAGACAGGAATAACCTCGATATTTTCTTTGCTTTCAGTAAATGGCGTGTTAACCACATTCAAGCTGTCGCCCCGCTCTTTAGAAAAGCCCATCGCTTCTCTGGTCAGCGCTTCTATTTTTGCCAATTGTTCAGGGGTTAGCGCCTGAGTTTCCAGGCCGTTTTTGCCTTCCACCGTGACATAATTAACGACAACGGCGACGGATAAGCGTTCAACACCGCCAGCTTGCTGTTGCACATGACGAATAGTCCGATCCACTTCATAGTTTGTGGTTTCGTCACGGCGATTATTGCGATTATTGTTCACCATGCGCTCGTTACTGTTACTTGCGGATGATGCTTTCTTATCGCTCTTGTCGTTTTTATTGCCATCTTTGGCATTCGGTTTATCAATCGGCGCACTCGGTGGCGGGCTTGGTTGATTGGAAAGCGCACCGGGAATACCGCCAACCTGAGAACCGCCACTCTGCTCGCTTTCACTCAACTGTTTTGAGCGAACCGCAGCCTGATTAGGGGGTTGGTTAGGTTTATATTCTTCCGCCGTCTCTTCACGGCGTGAAAAATCCACCTGCGCCGTCACTTGGGCGTGGACGTTCCCACGACCAACAACCGGAGTTAGAATCGCTTCAATACGATGTTGGAAACGATTTTCCACTTCCTGAATGTATTTCAGTTGACTGGTATTCAGATCGCGTCCAGTGGCGTCGGCTTGTGTCAATAGACGTCCCGCCTGATCAACGATAGTGACATTGCCCGGCGGTAAGCCGGCGACACTGCTGGAAACCATATGGACGATAGCGTTTATCTGACCTTCATCCAGTGTACGGCCTTGCAATAATCCAACCGTAACGGACGCTGAGGGCGATTTCTGTTCACGGACAAACAGCGAGGGTTTTGGTAGTGCCAGGTGAACACGGGCGTTTTGCACCGGCCCCAGAGATTCAATGGTGCGTGACAGTTCACCTTCCAATGCTCTTTGGTAGTTAACTTGCTCACTAAATTGGCTGATGCCAAACTTTTCTTTATCGAGTAGTTCGAATCCCGCGGCCCCACCTTTAGGCAACCCTTGTTGTGCCAATCTTAGCCGTGTCTCATGCACCTGTTCGGCAGGGATCATGATCGCAGCGCCATTTTCGGCAAAACGGTAAGGGATATTTAATTGGGTTAATTGGGTGACAATATCGCCACCATCTTTATCGCTCAGATTACTGTAAAGCACCCGATAATCGGGGCTGCGTAACCACAGGAAAAGGGCAATGACAATCGCAACGGCTGCGCTGCCGGCAACTAATAATGGCACTTTAGGATCAGCTTTTATCTGGTTAATGATAGCACTGAAACCTTTAGTTTGATTTTCAACGTCGGTTGTTGCGGCACTCATAGACGATCCTTGCCTTGCTGTTCAACATGAATACTAAAAGCGTGGCGTAACAAAACAGACTCCCCATACGCAAGCGAAAAAATTCTTCCTATTTTCAGTTTTGTCATTATTCGCTGTTCACTCATCTTTTAATGGCACAATAAGCCCTGACTTTTTACTTTAATTACCCGCTTTAGATCGAGAGGGCTATGTTAGGGTGGCGGTCTGAAAATATGCCGTATAAACCTTGGGTTAATATGGCATTGAATTGCGTAGGATATAGGGTGGTTTAACACGAGGTTTTTATGTCAATTCAAGCAATTGAAGGCGTGCTGCAACAGATGCAGGCTCAGGCGCTACAGGCAGCAAGTATCGCAAAACCCATGCCGTTACAGGGGGGGTTTGCCAGTCAACTAACGGCGGCTATTGGTAAAATTAATCAAACACGTTTAAATGCGACAAAACAAACTCAGGATTTTACCCTGGGTGTACCCGGTGTTGAATTGAATGATGTGATGGTGGAGATGCAGAAATCCAGTATTGCTTTGCAAATGGGCGTCCAGGTAAGAAATAAGCTGGTGGCTTCTTATCAGGAGATTATGAATATGCAGGTGTAGGTATATTAAGCTATTGATGTCTATAGTTTAAGACAGATCGCGAGTGTCGTGGATAAATTCCGCGGCGCTGCAAACAGGATATTCCATCGGTTTTATTTCTGGTCTTTTGTGTTGAGATTGCATTTTTGTCCACATTTCAGCGCTGCCCATTTTGTTATTCCTTAGTTAATCCTTCCTGGGAAAGTAGTAAAATTCATTATCAATAAAATATTTAAGGTGTCACGGTTTCGAATAATAACTTTCAACTCTAATTTCTGAGGTTAATTTTAACTTATTGATAAGTATCAAAAAACGATAAGGAAAATGAGCGGTATATCCTGTTATAATTGAATCTTAGTTTTATGCCGGTTGAATTAATTCATAAAAATTTACTGAATGTTTAATAATAGATTAAAGGTTAAATCATGTGGTTTAATTTTTAATTATTTATAGATATAAGGAAATAATATGTCTGAAGTTATGAAACCTGAAAATGAATGTCCGTTTGATCCTAAGCAATATGAATGTCATAGTGTTGTCGCTCCGGTCGGTTCTTTTTCTTGGGCTTTGATTCAATTAAAGCTACGCAAACTTGTTTCTCGTTCCGTTTGGAGTGATAAAAAGATGTATTTGGCTATTGCTCCTCGTGTGAATGATTTAACAGTGGAAGAAGGCAGTGCTTACGCTGTTGATGGTGTAACCGTTGGTACTAAATATGATTATTTGACGCATATTGATCTGCGCAATGAGCACGGTAATTTTGTACCGTGGCAGCCAACGCAAGAAGATATGATGGCTTGTGATTGGGAATTGTTAAGTTCTAGCACCGCCGGTGATATGTTGGTTTTCGATGTGGCTAGCGGTGTTTTTGGTCCTCCATGGTGGGGAGCTAACCAATCAGCTGGTAAGTTATCCATCGTTGAAAATCATATTAATATTAGAAATATTGATTTGGTTCAGTGGGGTGAAAACATATATGTAAGAGGAGATATGTTTAGTATATTATTAGTCCCTGAGATTGGTTATGAAGATTATCTAAAGAATATTCTGGATAAAAAATTAATAATTAAAGTTGATGGGCAAGAATATAATCTTGGTCGCCGAGTGGAATCAGATGGAGCTTATAATTGGATTTATTATGAAGGTCGTGAGGCTACAAGGCTTGGTAACTTACTAAAACAGCCAAATAAAACATATCTTTTTCATTGTAATTGGTCTGATTAACTTATATAGCTAATTTTTTTCAACCCAGGAAAGCGCTCTGTCTCTTAGTCAGATCTTTAGTTAATGGGTTATAGAAGACCTCTATACTTGCATTTGCGTCAGAAATGTAAAATACCTTTCATTGATATATAAGATATTGAGAACGAAAAGCAACACACTATTTAATTGCCAAGGTTTCTTATAATCTGAATTGAAATCAATACATCCTAAAATAAGTTCACAAAATGGGTAAATAATGGTGATGAGAGTACATCACCTTTATTTCTCAATTACTTTTGTTCCGTAGAGTTCATAAGGGTATTATGATAGGGTTCAACAGGGAATTGGCCGTAGCTATCATTTACTAATTGCTGTTGGCTTGCTTGTTTGATGAGTTTACTTAATTCATCAAGTCTTTTCTGTAGTAGTTTTTTAATCTCATTTTCATTATCTAAAATTATCTGCAAAATGTTGGTCATTTTTTGCTGTAACGAAAGAGAAGTCGTCGATGATATTGAAGAGTGGCTGATCACTTCTACTGCTTTGAGGTAGGTGATTTCCATATCAACAAGTTCATCCCATTTTTCATTTTTAGCTAAATTAAGCATTTGCTCACTTAAACTTAGGATCTGTTGGTAAGCTGACAAAAGATCCATTTTATTATCCATTAAACAATATCCTGACTGGCGTTGTAATGAGGGCCAATTTGCCGCCAAGCGTCTGAAATCTCGGTGAGTAACTTTATTACTTCGGTAATGGCTGGCTCATCATTGCGTAAATTAGCGTGGAGTAAACGTTGGGTCATATAGTCGTAAAGGGAAGCGAGATTGTGTGCCAGCTCTCCACCTTTTTCATTATCTAACCCCTGTTTGAGGCCATTATCGATGATATTGATCGCTTTGGAAATAGCTGCGCCTTTTTCCGCGATATTACCTTGTTCCATCAGAATAATTGCTCGACGCAGGGCGCTAAGCGCCCCGTTGAACAAAATCTGAATCAACTGATAGGGAGAGGCGTTCATAATTTCGCTCTCCATATCTATCTGGGCATATAATTGACTTGCCGAACGTTGATACATAATTTCCTTTAATTATTTCATTTGCTGTAATAAGAAGTTACCGGTGTTTCTCAAGGAAGAGACCATTTTATCCAGTTGTGAAAATTGGCGTTTATAACGTTCAATTGTTTCGTTAATATTCTCTTTCGTCCTGTCTACTTGTTTCTCAAGGGTTTTTAGACGCTTGTTAATGCCATTGGTCGCGGTAACTAAAGTACCTTCATGGCTATCCAGAGCATCTTTTAATAGCTTATGTGTCTGAGTGGCAAAACCCGTTTCTTTACCGTCTCCCATAAAAAATGCTTTCACATTAGCTGGCTTTTCTTTTAGATTTTTTTCCAGTTTTTCATTATCAATTTCCAACTTGCCGTCAAGCTTTTGTTTAATACCCAGTTTATTCAAGGTTGGAATATCATTAGCCGCCTGAGAGCTGAAAATCTGGCTTCTTAGCTGGTTCTGTATTCCGCGTAATGTGCTGTCACCTAATAAAGCGCCATTATCTTTCGACGGTTCTTCACCTTGTTTTACGGGCTTAAATTTGGTCAGCGAATCAAATGTCGTTTGTAATTCATTATAAGCATCAACCCAGTTTTTAATCGCCTCTTTCATCGGCTCAATATCACGGGATATGACCAGTATTTCTGGCTTATGTTCCCCTGGTTTATCTTTATCCTCAGTCGTTTTTTTCAGATCCAGTTTAACGCCTTCGGGTGCATCGGTAATATGGTTTGTCTGACGCTCAATTTCGATTTTGTTGACGGTCAATTTCGCATTTTTCGCTTCAACCGTTTGAGTGAGTTTACTAGTTGTACCCGGATAGTTTAGAAACTCGCTAAGTTTGTTATCACCTTCAACAGTGATGGTCATCACCGATTCAGTGCCCGCTTTTTTGGCCGTCAGCACTAAATAGTTTTCGCCATCTTTGGCTTTAATAATACTGGCGTTGACATTACCTTCCTGCTTATTAATGGCATCACGGATCTCAATAATGGATGTTTGTCCGTCTGTCAGCTCGATTTTCATCGGCTTTTTTTCGCCAGGCTGAGTAATGGTAATTGTCCGGGTTTTACCTTCGCCCAAAGTTTCACCGATATGCTCTTTGATATTACTGACTTCTTTTGTCTGTAATGATTGTGCCTGCGCCAATTGTTTAACTTCAATACTGTAGTTACCTGGGCTGGCTTTAGAATCCGTACTGGCAACGAATGCATCATGTTTTTCGCTGGCAGTGGTTGTGTTAAGTTTATCGAACTTTTTCAGTGATTCAGACGCGGTTTCCAGCTTTTCTAAACTGCCTTTTAACGTACCAAAAGCGGTTAGCTTACCTTTATAACTGGTTTGCTGTTGTGTTAGAGGGACTAAACGCTTTTGTTCTGCTGCCTGAAGTTTATCCAGTATGGAGCCCAAATCCATCCCCGATCCGGCGCCTAATGAAGAAATGCTAGCCATTATTGACTCCTTTATTAGTAAATTTTTATTGAACCGGTTATCGGTAAGTTTTTAGAAAAGTTTACTAATAAAAATAATTTTTCTATGGTAGGAATAGTCGTGAAGAACCGACGCTGTTTGGCTTATCAGGGATATGTGATAAAAAAGAAAAAGTTTTTTCAAGAAAAATTAAAGGTTCTTTGAGGAGCGCCGATAAAACTGTTGGCGGTGATGAACACCGTGGGTAAACCCCAAACTTATATATCGACTTGATTTTAAAAAGGAACTCTAACTATGGCACAAGTCATCAACACCAACAGCCTGTCCCTGCTGACTCAGAATAACTTGAACAAATCCCAGGGTGCTTTGGGTAACGCTATCGAGCGTCTGTCTTCTGGTCTGCGTATCAATAGCGCGAAGGATGACGCGGCTGGTCAAGCGATCGCTAACCGTTTCACTGCAAATGTTAGAGGTTTGACTCAGGCGGCACGTAACGCTAATGACGGTATCTCTATTGCACAGACTACCGAAGGTGCGCTGAACGAAATTAACACCAACTTACAACGTATTCGTGAACTGACGGTTCAGGCAAGCAACGAAACCAACTCTGCGAGTGATACCAAATCTATCCAGGAAGAAGTTACTGAGCGTTTAAAGGAAATTGATCGTATTTCTGAACAAACTCAGTTCAACGGCGTTCGTGTTTTGCGTGAAGATAGCAAAATGACCATTCAGGTTGGTGCTAATGATAACGAAGTTATCGATATTGATCTGAAAAAAATCGACAAACAAGCTCTGGGACTGGGAACATTCACTGTTTCTGCGGAAGTTCCAAAAGGTAAAGAACTTCCAAATATTGAAGAAAAACCAGGTACAACTCATAATTTTGATTTTTCTGGTGATGCTTCTGCTAAAGATCTGAAAAATGTGAAAGTTTATGAAGCCATTGGTAAAGATGGTAAAGTTGAAGCAGATAAATACGTTGTCACTGGTATTGATGACAAGGGCAAAGTAAAATCTTTCAGTGCAGAAATTACCAAAACTGATGGTAAGGTAAAAACAACGGGTGACATCACTGCCAAAGCATCAGAAAAGCCTCTGGAAACTTTGGACAAGGCTTTGGCACAAGTTGATAGCCTACGCAGTTCTCTGGGTGCTATCCAGAACCGTCTGGAATCTACCGTTAACAACCTGAACAACACCGTTAACAACCTGAGTTCTGCTCGTAGCCGTATCGAAGATGCTGACTATGCGACCGAAGTGTCTAACATGAGCCGTGGTCAAATTCTGCAACAAGCGGGTACTGCGGTTCTGGCTCAGGCTAACCAAATTCCTCAGAATGTAATGTCTCTGCTGCGCGGCTAAGGCAATATGTGAACCTGATTCACATAAAAATCCAAATAAAATCAAGGATCGGCTCGCCGGTCCTTCTTTTTTAGGAGTTTATCAGGAACAGCCTAAAATTTGTGATACTATTAGGCAGACAATAAATTTCGCATAGGTGAAAAAGAAGTGTTTTTACTACATTGTTCAAACGATTGCCCTTGTTAGGGGATTGGATAATGATGGTTAGTCTCTTTTTCCAAAGGTGTCTGTTGTTGTGAGCGATTTGTATACCGCCGAAGGCGTGATGGACAAAAACAGCCTCTGGAAGCGCTACGTACCATTAGTTCGCCATGAAGCGTTAAGGCTACAAGTTAGGTTACCCGCGTGTGTGGAGCTGGATGATCTACTTCAAGCCGGGGGAATCGGCTTACTAAATGCGGTGGAACGTTTTGATTCCTTACAGGGAACCGCGTTTACCACTTATGCGGTACAACGCATCAGAGGTGCAATGTTGGATGAGTTAAGGAGCCGTGATTGGGCTCCGCGTAGCGTGCGCCGTAATGCGCGCGAAGTGACGCAAATCATCCGTAAACTTGAGCAAGACTTAGGCCGTCCAGCCAGTGAGCAGGAAGTTGCTAAAGAATTAAAGATTGATCTGGTAGAATATCGGCAGATACTGTTAGATACGAATAACAGTCAGTTGTTTTCGTATGACGAATGGCATGAAATTCATGGTGAAAGCTGTGAACCTGTCATTGAAGAGGGGCATGAAACTAATCCCTTACAACAATTGCTGGAGAGTGACGTTCGTCAACGGGTAATTGAAGCTATTGATTCGTTACCTGAGCGAGAAAAAATGGTTCTGACGCTGTATTATCAGGAAGAACTTAATCTGAAAGAGATTGGCGCAGTACTTGAAGTCGGGGAGTCCCGTATAAGTCAGCTACACAGCCAGGCGATTAAACGCTTGCGGGCACGCTTAAATCCGGAAAAGTAACTTTTTTGCTTATTTGTTTTTTGTTTAAGACTACACACAGGGCTTATCTCTTATGTCTGTTACAACACAAAAGAAACGGCCGCTCAGCCGTTACATTAAAGACTACAAACATAGTCAAACTCATTGCTTGCATTGTCACAAAGCTCTTGACCGTATCTCTTTGGTTTTTAATGGCCAAGTGATCAACAAAGAGTCCATCTCCGAGATGACGGAGTTGATTGATGACAAGACTTGGGATGAGCTGCAAGATAAATTTGTCGCGTTATGTCGTTTTTGCAGTGAGATTTATTGCAATAGCGAGACAGATTATTTTGACATCATGTCGTTCAAACAGTACCTGTTTGAACAGACTGAAATGAGTCATAGTACTGTTCGTGAGTATGTGGTTCGTTTACGACGTTTGGATGAATTGCTCACTTCAAGCAATTACCCTGTAAAAGAGTTCACAACAGAGAAAATTCAGGAAAAACTGAGTGAAAAGCTGTCACAGTCGGCATTCAGTAACTACAACATTGCCTTGCGCAAGTATGAACAGTATTTGAGCTGGCAACAGGGCGGTCACTAAGCTGGAAATATAAACAGCAAAGAGATGATTAATTTTGGGGGAACACATTTTGGTGTGTTCCCCTTAGACCGCTGACAAGCCACGTTAAAAATAACGAGGTTGTTTTCATTATGCATAATCATGCAACTCATTTTCTTCATTAATTCGGTTTAATTGCCCGTCTGGGCGTGTAGAAGAGTTTATACGTTAGGCAAACAAAAGGAGATATCATCTCGATTGGAGAATATTTGCATATTTTTTATCTTTCAGATGTGAAAATAAAAATCTCTTACAGATGAGATGATGAATGATTTATTAATCTTCTCAGCAAGCCAATGGACTTATTTTGATAAAAGCGACAAAGAAGAGATAATAATATAATACAATCTTGGCTTTTAATAACAGGGACGATAATAGGATTAATTATTTTTTTATATAATGGTTGCGGATTGCCTATTTCCCATGAGATTTTTTGTTTTTATTTCATTGAGTTGGGTTTTGGAGGTGATAAAGGAAATTATTTTAAATATCACGATAGGTACCAACTTATTTTGCCTTGTTATCTTTTCAGTTGTCTCACCATTAATTAGCCTAACATCATCTTAAATCTTATTGACTTTTGTATATGTTAATTTCATTAATATGGTATTCGCTATGGAAAAAGAAATATTTATTTTTAGAGAAGTTAACGTAGAAGATGCAAACAGTCTGGTTGTCTTTTTAAATGATTTGGATAACACATCGGAATTTATGTTACTTGAGCCGGGGGAAAGAAAAACAAGCGTTGAAGAACAGGCGGATATAATAAAAGGATTCGGAAAAGACAGGCAAATGTTAATATGTGAAGATAACAAAAGTATTGTTGGATTTATTGTTATATCTAGAGGAGTGTGTAATAGAAACAGGCATCTGGGTTCTATTGTTCTTGGAGTAAAAAAAGAATATAGAAACAAAGGTATAGCGAGAAATCTACTCGACAAAGCGCAAGATTGGTCCCGGAAAAATGGAGTTAGCAGACTTGAATTAACCGTTGCAATAAAAAATACATTGGCAATAAAGCGGTATTTGTCATCAGGTTTTATTTTTTCTGGCATCAGAACTGGCTCATTATTTATAAATGGTGAACTGATAGATGAATACTATATGAATAAAGAAATATGAATAAAGAAATATGACTAAAGGAATATCTGAAATAGTAATGGACCGTGGGCAAACAACCGGTGATTAAGCTTAGATTCTTGGGGAACACATTTTTGATGTGCTCCCCTTAGCTACAGCCGAAATTAACCGATAGTCATCAGGCTGGCATTGCCTCCCGCCGCCGCAGTGTTAATGCTCAGTGAGCGTTCATGTAGCAGACGTTCTAACAGCAGATTAGTTTCTCCACGGGCAAAACCTTGTACGGAAATGATAACGCCTTTACGTTGAGCGATTTGTTCGCAAACTTGGCGCAATTGATCAGAATCGCCGTGGTAAATAACCGCTTCGAATACCGTATCTTCACTTTGCCAGTCCTGAACCAAATTGATTGATTTACGGACGCTATCTGGCAATTGACGAAACAGTTGCTGATGTAGTTCATCATTTTGCCATAGTAACTGACAGCCCACAGATAATGTTGCTGCCAGTTGAATGAATGTATCCTGTTGATTATCCGCCAGACACAACACCTGACCACGAGGTAACAGGGTATAAGTATTGCGTTCGCCGGTCGGCCCCGGCAACAGGCGGGTGGTACCACCTTGCGCCAGTAGTTTATATTGTTGAATCAACTGATTTAGCTCTTCGTTGTGCTGCTTGGTCGCCCATTCTGTCAATGCGTCAAAAGGGGTCGTCAGTACTGAACGGACATTGGCATCCAGTGGATATTCAGCATCCTGACGCTCCAATGTTTGGTTGATCGCGTTTTGAGGGCGGCAAGAGAGCAGACGGTACAAATAGAGCGGGCCGCCTGCTTTCGGCCCGGTACCGGATAAGCCTTCACCACCGAACGGTTGCACGCCAACAACAGCGCCTACCATGTTGCGGTTAACATACAAATTGCCGACTTTCGCTTTGGCGGTAACTTGTGCAATCGTTTCATCAATACGGGTATGGACGCCCAGGGTCAGACCATAGTTGGAGTTATTAATCTGATCCAGCAATTTATCCAGCTCGTTACGTTTAAAACGGACAACATGTAGAACCGGGCCGAAAATCTCTTGTTTTAATTCATTGAAATTTTCCAATTCAATCAGTGTCGGTTTAACGAAAGTGCCTTGATCCCACTCTTGATTGTCAACCACATTATCTTGGGCTGCCTGATAAATCGTGCGTCCTTTGGTACGCATTGTTTGAATATGGCGATCAATGCCGGCTTTGGCTTCCGCGTCAATGACCGGGCCGATATCGGTAGACAGGCGTTCAGGATTACCCATCCGGCATTCAGACATGGCGCCTTTCAGCATGGTGAGGGTTCTTTCTGCCACATCATCTTGAATACAGAGGATACGTAAGGCAGAACAACGTTGACCGGCACTGTCAAAAGCAGAGGCGACCACATCAGTAACAACTTGTTCTGTCAGCGCGGAAGAATCGACAATCATGGCGTTCAGACCACCGGTTTCGGCAATCAGAGGGGTTGGGCGCCCTTGTGCATCGAGTCTTCCGGCAATATTACGTTGTAACAGACTAGCCACTTCGGTGGAGCCGGTAAACATCACGCCGCGTACTCTCTCATCTCCCACCAGAAGAGAACCAACGGTTTCACCTCGGCCAGGTAATAATTGCAATGCATCGTGGGGAATACCTGCTTGATGCAGTATTTTGACTGCCGTTGCCGCAATTAATGGGGTTTGCTCCGCAGGTTTTGCTAATACACTGTTACCGGCAGCCAATGCAGCCGCTATCTGCCCGGTAAAAATGGCTAATGGGAAATTCCACGGGCTGATACAGACAACCGGCCCCAGTGGACGATGGGTATCATTAGCGAAATCATGACGAACTTGTCCCGCATAGTAATAGAGAAAATCGACCGCCTCGCGTACCTCGGCAATCGCATTATTAAAGGTTTTGCCGGCCTCCCGAACCAAAATACCTAATAGCGGTTGCAGCTGGTTTTCCATCAATTCCGCAGCGCGAACCAGAATAGCAGCTCGTTCTGATGGTGGCGTCGCAAACCAGATTGCGCCGGCTTCTGTTGCGACATCCAGCGCATGACCGACTTCCTGTTCAGTGGTTTCACGAACATAGCCGACAATATCCGAAGGTGCTGCCGGGTTAATAACTGGTTTAGCGGCCGGTAACTCACCTTGATGGTGATAACTACCGCCTAGTAGTGGCTCGCTATATTGTTCTTCGGTGGCAGAACTTAATAGCGCGCTGGAAAGAGATGCCAGACGATGTTCGTTGGCAAGATCCAGACCGGCTGAGTTTGCGCGATCTTTGCCATACAGATTGTGAGGCAGATGAATTTTCGGATGTGGAAGACCGATTTGACCTTCGGTTTCGGCCAGCTTCTGAACCTTTTTCACCGGATCAGCGACCAGTTCATCCAGTGGTAATGTGGTATCGGCGATACGGTTGACGAAGGAGGTGTTAGCGCCGTTCTCCAACAGGCGACGGACCAGGTAAGCCAACAGTGTTTCGTGAGTGCCTACTGGTGCATAAATACGGCATGGACGGTTTAATTTACCATCAGCGATTTTTCCTACCACTTGTTCATACAAGGGTTCCCCCATGCCATGCAGACACTGGAACTCATATTGACCAGGATAATAGTTTTGGCCGGCCATATGATAAACGGCAGCTAAAGTATGAGCGTTATGGGTAGCGAACTGAGGATAAACCAGATTGGGTACTGACAATAATTTGCGGGCGCAAGCCAGATAAGAAACGTCAGTATAAACTTTGCGGGTGTAAACCGGATAGCCTTCCAGCCCATCGATTTGAGCGCGTTTAATTTCGCTATCCCAGTAAGCGCCTTTTACCAGTCTCACCATCAACCGACGGCGGCTGCGTTGTGCTAAGTCAATGACCGCATCGATAACAAAGGGACAGCGCTTTTGATAAGCCTGAATAACGAAACCAATGCCATTCCAGCCAGCCAGTTGTGGTTCAAAACAGAGTTTTTCCAACAAATCGAGGGAAATTTCCAGACGATCGGCTTCTTCGGCATCAATATTGATACCAACATCATATTGGCGTGCCTGTAATGTCAGGGAAAGCAGGCGTGGATATAGCTCGTTCATAACGCGTTCATATTGAGCACGGCTATAACGCGGATGCAGGGCTGAAAGCTTAATGGAAATTCCCGGTCCTTCATAAATGCCGCGGCCATTAGATGCTTTCCCGATAGCATGAATCGCTTGTTGATAGGAAACCATATAATTCTGAGCATCTTCCTCAGTTAAAGCGGCTTCACCTAGCATGTCATAGGAGTAACGGAACCCTTTTTCTTCCAGCTTACGTGCACTTGCCAGCGCTTGAGCGATGGTTTCTCCGGTAACAAACTGTTCACCCATCAGGCGCATTGCCATATCTACGCCTTTACGCACTAATGGTTCGCCGCTCTTACTGATAATGCGATTCAGCGAATTGGAGAGTTTGGCTTCGTTGTGGGTAGAAACCAGTTTGCCGGTAAACAGCAGCCCCCAGGTTGCTGCATTGACAAACATGGATGAACTTTGGCCCAGATGGGAATGCCAGTTGCCGTTACTGATTTTGTCGCGGATTAGCGCATCGCGAGTGGCTTTATCAGGAATACGGAGCAAGGCTTCCGCAAGACACATTAGCGCAACGCCTTCCTGAGATGAGAGCGAGAATTCCTGTAATAACCCTTGAACCAGACCTGAACGACCAATGCTGTTTTTTTGGTTACGCAGTTTTTCTGCAATGCTGTAAGCCAGCTTATGAGTTGCTTGTGCCTGATCTTCTGGTAATTGCGCCTGTTGTAGCAACATGGGAACTGCTTGTGTTTCTGGCAGGCGATAGGCCGCAGTAATTGCGGAACGTTTTACTGATTGAGGCAGGATATGCTCTGCGAAGTCGAGGAAAGGTTGATGAGCAGAATCTGGTGCCGTTTCTTCGGCGATTATCTTCTCTTCTTTAATATCTTGATTAGCAGAGAGTTCAGCGATCTGTTCATCATTTTCAAGACGTTCAAGGTAATTAAAAATAGCTTGTTTAATTAGCCAATGTGGAGTGCGGTCAATCCGTTGTGCAGCAGCTTTAATGCGATCGCGCGTTGCTTCATCAAGCTTCACGCCCATTGTTGTACTACCCATCCTTGCTCCTTAATAGGTAAGGTTTATCTAAAATTGCATGATAATATCTGACATGTTGCAACTTTGTGCAACCTTATGAGAATCGCTTGTTTTATTTTTGTGAAATTAATCTAGTTATTATAATTAGGTGGATATATTTATTTTTGTGACTTTATTTGATTGATACACATTGGTTTAATATTTTGTAGTGAAATATAGGGGTGTAACCCTGAAATGGTTAAAAAGTATAATTTTTAAAGCAAATAAATGTGATTCAGTAGACGTTTCTTGTAAAAAATGGCGTTAATTAGTTGTTAAATTACCTGATGCTAATCTAGGATTCACTGTAACTTTCTAATTGGTTACAAAAATAATTATTTCAATTTAGAATTATGGACCATTTTTAGGTGCAATCAGGTGCAACGTTCCTGAACCTGACAGGGAAAACTCTGTGTACCCAGGAGAACTGCGGATTTGCAAAACACAGATAACACTATGGAGAACTTGCATGACAGTAAATACACCAATGCTAATCACCTTTATTGTCTACATTACTGGTATGTTGTTGATAGGTTTTTTGGCTTATCGTTCAACCAAAAATTTTGATGATTATATTTTGGGAGGAAGGCGATTAGGTAGCGTGGTAACGGCTTTGTCTGCCGGTGCTTCGGATATGAGTGGCTGGTTATTAATGGGCTTGCCTGGCGTAGTCTATTTTGCGGGGATTTCAGAAAGCTGGATAGCCATTGGTCTTGCTTTAGGCGCTTACCTGAACTGGAAATTGGTGGCAGGCAGGTTACGAATCCAGACCGAAGTCAATAATAATGCGCTAACATTGCCGGACTATTTCACCAGTCGTTTTGACGATAGCAGTAAGATCCTACGTATTATTTCTGCGTTGGTTATTTTGATCTTCTTTACTATCTATTGTGCTTCTGGCGTCGTTGCCGGAGGATTGTTATTTGAAAGTACGTTCGGTATCAGTTATCAGAAAGCCATGTGGCTCGGTGCAGCCGCAACGATTGCTTATACTTTCCTTGGCGGCTTCCTGGCGGTCAGTTGGACCGATACGGTTCAGGCTTCATTAATGATCTTTGCGCTTATTTTGACCCCAATTATCGTTATTTTCTCTGTAGGCGGCATTGATACCTCTCTGGCGATGATAGCGGCAAAAAGTCCGGCTTATTTAGATATGTTTAAGGGGTTGAACTTTATTGCCATTATCTCGTTATTGGGTTGGGGGTTAGGTTATTTTGGTCAACCGCATATTCTCGCGCGTTTTATGGCGGCAGATTCTCATCATACTATCCGTAAGGCTCGTCGTATCAGTATGACTTGGATGGTGTTATGTCTGGCAGGTACGATTGCTGTCGGTTTCTTCGGTATTGCTTATTTTGAGATGCATCCTGAACTGTCTGGCCCGGTCACAGCCAACCGTGAGCGTATCTTTATGGAATTGGCGGTTGTTTTGTTTAATCCTTGGATAGCAGGCATTTTACTCTCAGCTATTTTGGCCGCGGTGATGAGTACCTTAAGCTGTCAGTTGCTGGTGTGTGCAAGTGCTTTGACGGAAGATCTTTACAAACCCTTTATCCGTAAATCTGCCAGCCAGAAAGAGTTGGTGTGGGTAGGGCGTTTCATGGTGTTGCTGGTGGCGGTTATCGCTATGGTGATAGCAACCAATCCAGACAATAAAGTACTGGCTTTGGTTAGTAATGCATGGGCTGGATTTGGTGCTGCGTTCGGCCCAGTGGTACTGATTTCTGTTATCTGGAAACGTATGACACGTAATGGCGCATTAGCGGGGATGTTGGTAGGGGCCGTTACGGTATTGGTATGGATGAAGTACCAATGGTTTGCGTTGTATGAAATTATTCCTGGCTTTATCTTAGCTTCTATTGCGATCGTGGTTGTGAGTCTGTTGGGTAAAGCGCCGAGCAGAACAGCGCAACAGCGTTTTATTGATGCTGAGGCGCAATACAAGACTAAATGAATTGAGATAACGTATTGAAATAAAGGTAAAAAAGTGTGAAGGCGAAATGCCTTCACCAGACCACTAACAAACCTCGTTTAAAATAACGAGGTTTGTTTTTTTCATCATGAAAAATTATTGGATGCCGGTAACTTTGAGTCATTCATTAGGAGAATTATCGTCGGCCAATGTTTCATATTTTCACCTCTGGATATTCAGTAGTAAGCAGAGATAAATAATCTTGATAAAGCACGTCATATAATGCGACTGTTTCGGGGGTTGGAACGGTGCGGGTTTCTTCATCAAGATGAACAAAACGTTGGCAAAGGTGAGCGAGCTGCGCTTGTTTATCTTTCTTTTCTGTCAAGGTGTCACACCACATCGCTTGAATAGCAGCACCTAGGGCGGCAGCTTCTTGATTAGTGGCGCAAATAACCGGCGTATTCATGACATCAGCCACAATTTGTCGCCATTTTTTGCTGCGAGCGCCACCGCCGGTCAAACGGATCTCATTAATTTCAATCCCTTGTTTGCGAAATAATTCAATACCAAAACGTAGCCCGTAGGTGGCGCTTTCAACTGCCGCCAAAATGAAATTTTGTTGATTCATATTGCTAGTATCCAAGTTATGGAGGCTCGCTTTAGCGTGGGGAAGTGGCGGGACACGTTCACCATTAAAAAACGGTAGCATCATCAAACTATTAGCACCGGGTTTACTCTGGTTCAATGTGTCATTAAAAGCCTGAATATCCATATTAAACAGCTTCTGAATAGTGGTTGTTGTTGAAGTCACATTCATCGTGCAAATCAATGGTAGCCATCCATTATTAGAGGAGCAGAAACCCGCGATCATTCCAGAATCAGCGACAATTGGTTTGTCAGAGTAAGTGAATAGGGTGCCAGAGGTGCCTAAACTCATGGTCGTGATGCCGGGAATGATATTGCCCGTTCCAATTGCAGCCATCATATTATCGCCCCCGCCAGACGCAACTTTGGTTGTCGGTGAAAGCCCTAATCTTCTTGCTATTTCGGGCCTTACTGTGCCAATACAGGTCTCAGCGGAAACCAATTCAGGCAATGCATGCCAAAGACGGCCATCCGGATCAATTAATTGGGCAGTTTGGTTATCCCATTCGCGTTTACGAATATTCAGTAATCCGGTTCCTGAAGCATCACCATATTCGGCGACTAATCTGCCTGTTAGCCAATAATTGAGATAATCATGAGGTAATAAAACGGTATCCAGCTTTTCCCATAATTCAGGATGGTATTTTTTGAACCAAAGAATTTTAGACGCAGTATAACCTGTTTGCGGCATTAATCCGAGTTGTGCTAAAGCAGCTTGCGTACCACCGAGTGCATCAATAATTTCCTGATTTTCGACTGCTGTTTCAGTGTCGCACCACAGTTTTACCGGTGCTAAAACATGGCCTTCTGCATCCAGAGGAACAAAACCGTGTTGTTGACCTGATACGGCAAGAGCGACAATTTCTGTACCAGAAATTCCTGCTTGCTCAATCGCTTGAGAAAAGGCACTCTCCAATGCCTCTGTCCACCAGTGAACCTGTTGTTCACGATGGCCGTTTGAGTCGCTAATTATTGGATGAGGCGAGCTGCCTTCCCCCAAAATATGCGCTTTTTGGCTATCGACAATAATGACTTTAGTACTTTGTGTACCGCAATCGATACCAGCGTAGAGCGCCATGCGTTACTCCATTTCCAACATAATTTTGATATCTGTCGGGCGACCCTCTGCGGCTCGTTCATAAGCTTGAACGCTGTCTTTAAATTTATAGGTTGCGGATAATAAGGGGGTTACTTTGAGCTTGCCAGAACTCAGTAAACGGATAGTACGAGGATACATATTTGCGTAGCGGAAAATAGTTTTGAATGTGATCTCTTTAGCTTGAGCAGAGACAATATCAAGTGGCGCTGGATCAATAGGCATACCGACCAGAACAGCTATTCCTCCTGGTGCAATATGTTCTGAAATAGTGGCAATGACCGGTTTTGCGCCACTACATTCAAAGAGAATATTGACGCCATTACCATCGGTTAATGCGTTAACTTTCTCAGCAAGTACTTTGTTATTAACAGGGTGGAGACCTGGGTACTGCTTTGCAATTTCTAGTTTTTCATCGAACACATCACAAATAATGACATCAGAACAACCACCGGCTAATGCAGCAAGTGCGGTAACAATTCCGATCGTGCCGGCACCAACAACTAATGCGATATCTCCAGGTTTAATTTCTGCTTTTGTGGCTGCTTGCATACCGATAGATAATGGTTCAACCATTGCACCTTCGGCAAAACTGACATTATCAGGTAATTTGAACGTAAATGCCGCTGGGTGAATAACTCTTTCTCGTAAGCAGCCATCAATAGGGGGCGTCGCCCAGAAACGGATTTCTGGATCTAAGTTATAAATACCTGCCCGTGATTGTGGTGATTGCAGATTAGGAATGCCAGGTTCCATACAGACACGATCGCCAGTTTTTAGGTGAGTCACATTTTTACCTACTGCTGTGATGATGCCTGATGCTTCGTGCCCGAGGATCATCGGTTTTTCGACAACAAATGGCCCAATACGCCCGTATTGGTAATAATGCACATCGCTGCCGCAAATTCCCACCGAATGAATTTTTATCTCAACATCATTTTCACCCACTATTTCGGGGGCTTCCCAGTCTTGAATTGAAATCTGACCTGCCTTTTCTAATACTAATGCCTTCATGATCTGCCCTCTTATTTTGATATTACCGATATCATTTATTTGGAGGGATATTAGATCGAAAATTATTATATTTATGTGATTTAAGTTAAGGTCTTATTAAATGGTGATGTTTTTGTGTCAATATTAAAAAGCGAATTATCCACTTGGTCACTATTTTAATATGTATATTGACAATATAATGATATCAATTTCAATAATAAGAATATAAGCATGAATAAACAACCTTATATTGAAAAATAATGGTTTTTTTCGAAAGTCATATTAAATTCAAGAGTAAACTGTTTGGATATTTGAATTCGATATATTCAAGTCAGCTATAAAGGGGCGGCAGAAAAAGACGAAGGTGAGCACAACCGATCCGGAAAGTGGGTTTATGCATCGCATCAGTAAGCCTTACCTCCAGAGTCTGGCGCGTCAGCTCAGTCGCTTCGCCTTCGTATCATGTTAATCTTTCAGTTTTTTAGCGATCTTCGCTACATGCTCACCTTGATAACGAGCGATCTTCAATTCATTTTCATTGGGGATGCGAGAACCATCACCGTTAGCAATAGTACTGGCGCCGTAGGGTGTTCCTCCTTGCATCTGCGAGATATCGCCAATTTCAGGAATACCATAACCAATCGGTACAATAATAAAGCCGTGGTGGGCGAGTGTTGTCCAGGTTGAAGTAATCGTCATCTCCTGACCACCGCCAACGCCTGTGGAAGTGAAGACGCTAGCGACTTTGCCGTACAGTTTACCTTCGACCCACAGGCCGCCGGTCTGATCTAGAAAGTTTCTCATTTGGCCGGCCATATTACCAAAGCGGGTTGGGGTGCCGATAATTATGGCATCATAATCAACCAGCTCTTGTACGGATGCAACCGGAGCAGATTGATCTACTTTACCACCTGCTTTGGTAAATGCTTCTGGTGGGATGGTTTCTGGCACGCGTTTAATCGTGACTTCTACGTCAGCGACTTTTTTAGCGCCTTCTGCCACTGCGGATGCCAGCGCTTCAATATGACCATACATGGAATAATAAAGCACAAGAATTTTAGTCATATTACTTTCTCCTACAAGGTTAAAAAGTGGCTGCGAAGTTTACAATAACGGCAGCCTGTTATTTAAATTCATCAATATTATTGATGGAATAAGGTGAAATGATCATGTTATGAAAATTGCCTAATGCTTTTATAAGGAAGATTTTCTTAACCGATAGAGTTAAGTGTAGTGTTAATTTTTCAGCTTGCAGCAATAAAAAAGACCTGTGGAGTATTATTCCAACAGGTCATATAGATATTAAGGATTTGAATAAGTTAGCTGTACAAACGTGTTCTACGTTTTTTTACAACTTGAAAACCGATAATTAAAACCATAAACCAGATAGGCGTGATGATTAATGCCTGACGGGTATCATCTCGTAAAGTGAGTAATATCAGAACAAATGCAAAAAATGCCAGACAGACCCATGACATGATAATACCCAATGGCATTTTATAGGTTGAAGCCTTATGTAATGCCGGGCGACGTTTCCGGTAAACCAGATATGAGCATAGGATCATACTCCAGATAAACATAAACAGAATGGCTGAAACGGTGGTTACTAAGGTAAATACATGCATAACATCAGGAATTAAATAAATCAGCACCACACCACAGGACAAACATAAACAGGTGAAAATTAACCCCGATGCAGGTACGGAACGGCGTGAAAGGCGGCTGAATTGTTGTGGCGCATCGCCTTCTTTTGCTAACCCAAATAACATACGGCTGGTGGAGAAAACACCACTGTTAGCTGAAGAGGCGGCAGAGGTTAATACCACAAAGTTCACGATACTGGCGGCTGCGGGTAAACCGATGAGAACAAACAGCTCAACAAAAGGACTTTTGTCTGCAATGATTGAACGCCACGGTGTGACTGACATAATAATTATCAGCGCCAGCACGTAGAAGGTGATAATACGAATCGGAATGGCATTAATGGCTCTGGGAAGGGATTTCATTGGATCTTTAGTTTCTGCGGCGGCAGTGCCCACTAATTCAATACCCACAAAGGCGAATATGGCTATCTGAAATCCGGCAAAAAATCCGCTTAATCCTTTGGGAAAGAATCCGCCATCATTCCATATATTTGCCAGTGAAGCGGTATGACCGGCTGGAGATTGAAAATGCATGCCAATCAGAGCAGCACCTGTCGCGATTAAAGCGATAATGGCAACGATTTTTATCATGGCGAACCAGAATTCCATTTCTCCGAATAATTTCACTGTAGCCAGATTCAGGGAGAGCAATAGTGAAACGCAGAGTAGGGAAGTGAGCCATTGTGGAAAATCCGGTTGCCAATAGCTGATATAGGACGTGATAGCGACCACATCGGCGATACCGGTAATGACCCAACAGAACCAGTAAGTCCAGCCGACGAAAAAACCTGCCCAAGGCCCGAGTAAATCAGCGGAAAAATCACTGAATGATTTATAATTCAGGTTCGAAAGCAATAGTTCACCCATTGCTCGCATCACGAAGAACAGCATGAAACCGATAATCATATAAACGAATATGATCGATGGTCCGGCGAGAGAGATTGTTTTCCCTGATCCCATAAACAGACCCGTGCCGATGGCGCCGCCAATAGCGATAAGTTGTATATGCCGGTTGCTTAGATTGCGTTGCAACTGCGTTTCCCCGGTTTTAGCGGAAAGTGAGGTGTGTATATTTTCTGCCATAGTATGTAGTATCCAATATTTTCTTCGGTAAATTGTTACGGCTCTTTAAGTGGCCTTTATATGATGATGTTTGCGAAAAATATTGTGACACAGATTACTATAGTAATAACAGCCTGATCTCACTTTAAAAACAAATTGGTTACAATTTAACTTGTTAATGCTGTTGGAATTGAGTATGAATTATTCGTTCGGAAAAAAGTGGCTATAATATATTGACGACAGCTTTGTATAGAGGAATAATTACTCGTATTGGGTTGTTAGCTCAGTCGGCAGAGCAGTTGACTCTTAATCAATTGGTCCGGGGTTCGAGCCCCCGACAACCCACCAATCAAATTAATGAGTTGTGAATATTTCACTGACAACTTATTTTTCTAGGTAACTTATTCGTGTGTCATAATCATATCGGGTCTGATTTGATATTTTTTATATGCTCTTAAAAGATGATGTAGTGATACTGGGATAATTTATCAACGAGGACTATCTCCCAAGGAACTTAATGAATCATCTAATACAAATAAATAAAATTGTTAGGCCGAGTGTTCTTCTGTTCCCGGCCTTTTTAGTAATTATAATGGTAGATTTGGTCAATCAATCTCTGGTATTTTTGAATTATCAATCCGATTTAGTATGACTCGGTATTTTTTCCAAGTCTGCAACGTCATGTATTCCTTACCACCCAATAGCAAACCAAAAAACTTTAGCTGGTTGATCATTTGAAGCTTGATCAAGAGTCAATTTAAATCTTGCATTGTCCATAATTTTAAAATATGCGGAAATGACACCGCTTTCTGTTTTATGATAATCAGGTGTTGCTACTCCGATAGCACAAGTAGAGGGAAATGCAATAGGGAAATAATAAATATTAGATGTTTCATCAATTTCCTCAGGAGATTGTCCCCATTGATAAATTAATCCAGTATCACCACACTTCCACCAACCATTTGTAGTTCTTAAAGAAGCAGTGTTTTTACTGCCATAATTACCACGTGGTTGATATTTCCCGTCTGATTCAGATTTATCGTAACTTCCTATATCCCCGGCAGTTAGATTGATATCACTGGATAACGTCTTCCCATTGACTTTACGAGTATTAGGTACTTTACCATTAATATTTTCATTCAATGAATTTATTATATTCTGAGCAAGCTTTTGCGTAACAGCCAATGTATCATCATTACCTACAACATTTGTAAGCTGGACAACGCCTTTTTGGGTTAATGAGGCATTTGGTGTTGCTGTTGTGATTTTTTGTTCTAACGCTTTATGTAATTGTGTAGTAAGTTTAGTTATATTTCCATCATCCAGAATATCATTGTTAGATTGTGTTGCGATAAAATTAGCCACCACAGATGATATCGACGATGATTGGCGTAATACTTTATTTAACAAGTGAGTGGGAACATTATCTGGTTGAAATCCAGTATTCAAACTCAGGTTTTCTTCATATCTTTCTTGGCTAACTACATTAGCATTATTATCAATAGAAAACGCCTTAAAATCATTTTTCTGGCTCATATATATTCCTTAAATAATGTTGATTTATAATAAATATATTAAATTATTGTACAGATGATGACTCATCATTTGTATCAACCATAGTCTAGTTCAGATGAAGAATAATGATATGTTTTTATTAGATCAGAAGATTAACTGTTTTTATATTGTTGATGGAAATAAAAAATCAGAAGTATTGTAAATAAAAATATATTTGAATCATATATATTCAACGTTTGGAAATTATTTTTCTTTCATCCTTTCAATTTCTTTCTATCATTTTTTCTGATAATGCATTTTAACTTGATTAAAATGACTAGTGAAAAAACACCTATAAGTTATTGTTTGTTTTTCTCTAAAGTCCTTATTGGTTTTATTTCTTAATTGTTTGTAGTTCGTAATAGCGGAATTAGTCCAATTATCTTTAATTCTAGGTTTTTACCGGTTTTTTATTATAAGTAATTATTTCTATTCAATATTTTTTAAAATCACCAAGGTTGTAAATACAATATTAAACCTTGGTGATGATACATTGATCATTGATTAAGTTAGAAACGATAGCCGACAGTTATATTAAAACCGTTAGTAGATAAATGATCTTTCTCGTTTCCGTCTTTAATACTAAAGCGGCTACCTTCATAACCAGCGGTAATTGAAGTGTTGGTTGTTGGATTAATAATAAAACCCGTTCCCCAACCTAAAGCGTTTTTGCTTGTTGATTCCTTTTCGATTTCTCCACCACTATAGTGGGCAGTAGATTTATCATTTATTCTGGATAGTCCGAGTTGCCCATATAAACTAATGTAGTCATTAATTCTATAGGTTGGGCCAATCATTAAAGAATAGTACTTTAAGTCCTCCCTTGTGTAATATTCTGTTTCTTTTTCATCTCCTTTAGCAAAGGTAAATGATGATAATAGCCCCCATTGATCATCAAGCTCATATCGGTAACTCAATGTTGCACCATTTAGTGCACTTACATCTTGTGGTTTCACGTAGGCGTATCCGATAGAAGCTGTATTCTGTTCAGCTTGGACAGGTAAAGTTATCACAGATACAGAAAAGATAACTCCACAGCTTAATAACAATTTTTGCATTTCATTACACTCTATATACTTCTAAAATAAACGACTTTATAACTCATTTAAACGATTTGCTTACTAGCAGTTGTGATAAATATCATAACTTACATCATCAGTATATATTTTTTGATTAAATTTAGATGTTATTTTCAAATCATTACATTATTGCTGGTTTTTTAAGGATAGAAATAGTGATAAAGAAATTCCAGTAAAAATGTGGCAATAATAAATGGTTATTGTGGTCGATAGAATTATCTCTACTGCTGCAATATTTATTCATTACCAAGGGGTTAAGATTAACTTAATAAGACTGGAATTTTGTAGAAGACTGAATTTTGTCATCAGGAGATGAATTAATAAATTTCCATTTTTCAGGCGAGTTAGAGGAATTATTGACAATTTTGACTTTCAGTCTGGGAAATTATCAACAATATTTACTTTGTAGTCATGAAATTATTCAATGATTTTAATCTTTTTAAAGATCTTTGAGACATCGACTTGACTTTTAGCAGCAGCGCTAAATGAAATAACTGCTACTAATGATAGGATAGAATCCGATGTTAAATTTCTGTGGCGACTCACTATCGCCACTTAAAGCTCAATCACCACTTAAAACAAGGCAGGTTTGTTATATCCGTTAATGGTTGGCTATATTTTTATTCGTCTATAGTTGATTTTAACCATTGGACAAAGGCGTTGACTTTCTCATTCTGTTGTTGAGGCAGGGTACAGGTATAGTAATATTGTTTACATAATACTTCAGTGTTAGGAAAGGGGGCGACTAATTCATTGTTTTCAATTTTTTCCCAAATCATATTTTTTCTGCCCATTGCAACACCCGCATGGTGTATTGCGGCAACAGCAGCTAAATCGGAGCGATCAAAGACAATACACTTGTGTGATGGGTCCAATGTAACGTTAAAGTGTTCTGCCCATGTATTCCACTCTTTGGTATCGGAGTCATAGCTCCATGCTTGTTTATCGTGTAATAGCGTGCAGTATTGTAGATTGTCAATATTTCCCATTAGGTTATGTTTTTCGGCGTATTGTGGGCTACAGACCGGGGTAATATATTCGCTCATCAGATATTGATGTGATAACTCGTTGGACATAATATCGTCAAAATAAATCGCAAGATCGATACCATAACCGCGGAAATTCACATTTTCGTTACCGACTAAAATGTTCAGGTTGATGGATGGATATAGCTGATTAAAATCAGCCAATCTAGGTACTAACCAGCATTGAGTAAAGGTCGGGCGGGAGTAAATAGTCAGATTACCCGATAACTCCTGATTTTTTATTTCCAGAATTTCCTGATTGAGATGTTCCAGCGTCGATTTTATTGTCCAAAATAAACGCTTTCCTTCACAAGTTAATTCAATTTTTCTGTGAAAACGTTGGAAGAGTTTGAATCCCAACTCTTGTTCCAGAGAACTGATTCGATGGCTGACCGCACTGGCACTGATAGCTAATTCGTCAGCGGCCAGAACAAAGGAGCAGTGGCGAGCGGCTATCTCAAATGTATGCAGCTTTGATAACTGGCTTCCATTGAGTAACTTATTTACAACCATGAAATTATCATCTGTGTACATATTTATCGTGTTTCTAGTTCATCGACGACGGATAATGCAACCGTATCATTAAGGCGGTGTGTTTCAGATAGTTTTAGTGATTTAAATCGCAAATAAAGTGAAAATTTTGATCAGTATCACTGAATTGGCTCAATCTGATTCATGCATGGCTATGTATTAATCATTTGTCAAAAATTGAATATTCATATTCAATAATGAAAATTCGTATGACGAACAGAGGCTGACTGTGGGGAATGATTAAGTGGATTCACAACCTTGGGTGATTGGTACGTTACTTACAAGTATTGTGTTAATCGTATTCACGATAATTAAATTAAAAATTCACCCTTTTCTCGCGCTATTGTTAGCCAGTTTTTATGTCGGTGTTTTAATGGGAATGAACCCTGTTGAAATGGTGAGCGCCATTCAAGGGGGAGTTGGGGATACGTTAGGTTTTTTGGCCGTAGTGATTGGTCTGGGAACCATTCTTGGTAAGATGATGGAGATATCCGGCGCGGCAGAGCGTATTGGTATCACATTGCAAAAATGCCGATGGTTGTCACCTGACATCATTATGGTGCTAATTGGTTTGGTTTGTGGTATTACGCTGTTTGTCGAAGTAGGGGTGGTATTGTTAATTCCACTGGCATTTTCTATTGCCAGGAAAACCAATACGTCACTGCTGAAATTAGCGATTCCATTATGTACAGCGTTGATGGCGGTTCACTGTATTGTTCCTCCACACCCGGCTGCATTATTTGTGACGAATAAACTGGGCGCGGATGTTGGTTCGGTGATTGTTTATGGGTTGGTAGTTGGTCTATTTGCAGCTTTGGTAGGTGGTCCATTATTTCAGAAGCTTCTCGGTAGCCGTCTGCCTTTTAAATCGGTTCCGGCTGAATTTTCTGAAATTGCAGTTCGTAAAGAAGAGAATTTACCCTCTTTAGGCATGACATTGTGTACGGTGTTATTGCCAATTGGGTTGATGTTGATTAAAACGATTGCTGAATTAAATATAGAAAAAGGCACCATGTTTTATGCGGTGCTGGAATTTATTGGTAATCCTATTACAGCTATGTTCATTGCCGCCTTTGTTGCCTATTACACCTTGGGCATCAAGCAAAATATGGGAATGAGTACACTGTTGACGAAAACAGAAGATTGTTTCTCCTCTATCGCCAATATCTTATTAATTATCGGCGCGGGCGGAGCATTTAATAGTGTTTTAAAAGTAAGCGGCCTTAGTGATACGTTGGCCGTTATTTTGTCGAGTCTGGATATGCACCCAATTCTTTTGTCTTGGTTGGTTGCTATTATTTTGCATGCGGCGGTTGGTTCAGCAACAGTCGCAATGATGGGCGCAACAGCGATTGTTTCGCCTATGTTGCCGTTATATCCAGATATTAGTCCTGAAATCATTACATTGGCAATTGGTTCTGGTGCTATCGGCTGTACTATTGTGACTGATTCACTGTTTTGGTTGGTTAAGCAATATTGCGGAGCAACGCTCTGTGAAACTTTTAAGTACTACACAACTGCAACGTTTATTGCGTCTGTAGTTGCGTTGGTTGGGACGTTTCTTCTTTCTACTATTGTGTAATGGAAAGAAGTAACAGCTCAACTTGAAAAATAAGAATAAGACGTGCGAAGTGTCAATACCAGGGAAGCCTGTAAAACAGGCAGCTTTTATAGCTAAAATAATAAACAAAATGAACATTAACGTAGTAATTAAAATAAGGGGAAGATAAAAAATAAACAAAGTATGATGTGCTGATATATTGTAGGAAGTTGTAGTAAACATAACATATTGAATATAATAAAAATTCTAATAATCAAGCAAGTAAGAGTTGTTTTATATACCAGGGAAACACTTATCTTGGGTTAATACATACATGAAAAGTACTGAAATTCAGCAATTACTAAATGAATATCCGTTAGTAAAAAATTTAATGGAATTAGAGGAAATCTTTTGGTTTAACCCTTGTAACACCACCTTTAAAGAGGGATTGCCTTTTGTCGGTTTGGACGCTGATGATGTCAGGGATGCTAAAGCACGCCTGGATCGTTTTGCGCCTTATTTATGTAAAGCTTTCCCGGAAACAGCCGTCACACATGGCATTATTGAATCAGAAATAGTGGCTATTCCTACGATGCAGAAAACACTGGAACAATATTATGGTGTGGGTATCACGGGAAGAATTTTGCTTAAAAAAGACAGCCATTTGCCAATTTCAGGTTCGATTAAAGCCCGTGGTGGAATTTATGAAGTGTTAGTTCACGCGGAAAAATTGGCATTACAGGCGGGGTTGCTTTCTAAAAACGATGATTACAGCAAACTATTCTCGGAAGAATTTAAATGGTTCTTTAATCAATACAGCATTGCTGTAGGTTCTACCGGCAATTTGGGGCTGTCCATTGGTATTGTCAGTGCGAAACTGGGTTTTAATGTCAGTGTGCATATGTCTGCCGATGCTCGTGAATGGAAGAAGCAAAAGCTACGTTCGCATGGGGTCAATGTCGTAGAACATGAACTAGATTATGGGGTAGCCGTAGCCAGAGGGCGTAAAGAAGCCGAATCTGATCCGAACTGTTTCTTTATCGACGACGAAAACTCCCAAACGTTGTTTCTGGGATATTCTGTCGTAGGTGGACGGGTAAAGGCGCAGTTTGAGCAGATGAATATTGTGGTTGATGAAGATCATCCATTATTCGTTTATTTGCCGTGCGGCGTTGGTGGTGGTCCCGGTGGTGTTGCATTTGGACTGAAATTGGCTTTTGGTGATCATGTGCACTGTATTTTTGCTGAACCTACCCATTCTCCCAGTATGTTATTGGGGGTATATACTGGTTTGCATGACAATATTTGTGTACAGGACATCGGTATCGACAATATCACTGCTGCTGATGGTCTTGCGGTAGGCAGGGCTTCTGGCTTTGTTGGGCGTGCGATGGAACGTTTGCTGGATGGATTTTATACTATTCAAGATCAGGAAATGTATAATCTGTTGGGGTTACTGAATCGTGATGAGGGTATCCGGTTGGAGCCGTCGGCATTAGCTGGTATGGCGGGTCCCGCTCGTGTGAGTGGAAACCGTGATTATCTGAATAACAAAAACCTTTCAGTAGAACAGATGAGGCAGGCTACACATCTGGTTTGGGCAACAGGCGGCGGTATGGTGCCCGATGATGAAATGACAAAGTATTTAGCGACAGCCAAAATCTAATTGGCGTGGCGATCCGGTTATCGGCATCTGGTTTCTCAGGTCCAATGTCCTGCTAGCCTCCAGGTTATTACTGAAAAACGCATTGATTTGGTTTCCTACGTTGAAAAGTCATCTTCTTAATGTTTTTCAAGTTATATTCCCGCCAGTAGTTGGCGGGAATATCAGTACACTGGTTGCTTACATCAAACATTTTTGTAATTAAATGAATGTGTTCTTGAATATTTCCACAATGGTTCCCAGTAGGATTCGATGAAAGTTTTTACCGCATCTTTTCCCTCAATAAGATAGTTGAACTCTGAAAGATATCCCGGGTAGAGATTATCAGAACCAACCACGTAGAGTTCATCGTCAATTATTGTTACTTTTGCATGATTCCCAGGAGCAGGGGCAACTTTGGGATATACCGGACCACTTGCTTTAATTAAGGACCGGAATGGGCGTCCTATAGAACCTACCTGTGGAGGTCTTTCAGCAAGAGGCGGTTCTTTTAGCGTAGCAGTATAAGAATTTTCATCCGGGGTTGGCCATTTGTATGTAGTACCTTCAATCGAAAGTTCTTCAGGTACTTTGTCTGTAAAGAAAAAAGGGGCAATCTCTATTCTTTTCAGTGCGGCTAGCCTGATTCCATCCGGATCTTCCAGCTTCTCATCGGTGTGCTCATCATGTGTTAAATAGTATTTAAATATTTCAAACGTTCTTTTGGCTCCAGAACCAAAAGAATATTGATCACCAGCGGCACCTGCGGCTGCATCAAGTGGCGATACAACAACTTGAACTTCCAGCTCGGGGTTGGCAAGTAATGCTTCGATCAACCATCGGCACACATGATGATCTCGCCACTGTTTTTTCCATGCACTGACAAGATCCTGTTGGGACATGCGAATTTTTTTCTTTGCATTCTTTATTATAAACTCTTTCATTATTTCAGAGCCTTTTTTATAATCTGTTCGCATATCAGGCCCAGACCAATATTTACCTACGGATAATATCCTGCTTGCTTTCTTATATTCTGGGTCCTTAGGTGGATTTTTTAGGCATTCTTCTTTTTTTTCTGTCTATATATTTAGTAATGTGCTCTTTTTTTAATGGATCTTTTGGCTTTCCCACAATACCATTTGCATTAACCCATTTATTTTCATCTATATCAAAGAATTCTTTAGTTAGAAGGTCTGTATCAGACTCCCACATGTTATTTAAAAATAATTGTGAGCTTAATGATGCCGTTCCTATAACTTTAACAGAGACATCATGAACTGGAGGGTAATTTTTAAAGAGATCCATATTTAAATTATGGCCCCCGACAAATGACTCAATTCCATCAACTGCGATAATTTTTGTATGATTCCATGTCATTCTGGTGTCATCTTCTGGAAACATTTCCTCTGGCAGCACCTTCTTCTGTAATGATACTTTAAGCCCATCTACTATTCTGAAAAACCGACCAATCCATATTTCAGGTATACACTCCCAATGCTTTCTCCTTTCCTGAATTAATTGAATAATATCACTTTTCAATGCCAGATATTCAGGGGTGCCTTCGAAGTATGAATTCACACCGTTTAACAAAGATGTCGGTGTTTGAGCGAATAAGAACCTTATTTGAGTTCTATCCTTCCTGTTTATTTTTTTGGTAAATGCGCGATCAATAGCTGATAGGATAACTTTTCTCCACTCTGCATCCGGGGCATTTAAGGAGGAAATATCACAGCGATAACGCATTTTTTCCAGAATACTTACAATAGCATCCTCAAATTCTGCTTCCCTTTTAATAGCCTGTGGCATTATCTCTTTTCCAAAAGGAAATCCCCATATTTTAGGAGTATCAAATATTTTTACATAGTTGATTTCACTTGTTTTATGAAAGTAACCGTCCAGTTTTTTTTGTAAACCATCCAATAAATTCATATATGTATCCTCCGGCAACAATTTTTTTACATATCAACCAACAGCCTGCCAGCATCAGACAAACCATTTATAATCATAACTAATTTTTGATAGGGGGAGGCTAAAAAAGATAAAACTGGGATCACGTATTTTCAAATTAGGTTATTGCGTCTATTCATTAAAGGATGTTTATCATGGGAATAGACATATCGAAATCAATGATTGCATAGTGCGATAAAATGTTGCATTTCATACAAATGCGTTTTATATCGCATGTAGTACAAAATCTCAGAGGGGCAAATTAAACTATGGCTATCAGTATAAGTTTGGATGATGATTTCGTGAATGATGTAAAAATTCATGCAGAAGCTTCAAGCAGAAGTGTACCTAAGCAAATTGAGCATTGGGCTAAAATTGGTCGCATTGCGGAGAATAACTCTGATTTGCCGTACTCTTTTATCCTTGATTCTTTGCTGGCAAAAAGCGAAGTCAATAATGGTAAGGTATCTCGTTATGTCAGAAGGACAAAAAGATCCAAAGATTGACGTGTATGAAATAAGACGTTTCTCTAAGGCTAACCAGTTAACATTGCTTGGTTATTATTGGGTTGAAGAGAAAATAGAGTTATATCTGCTGAATTTTGGCTCTCATGAAAATTTTTATCAGGAACAAAAGCGACACAGAAAAGCGGATTTAAAACTCATTGGATAGAGGCTCTATCTATTAAAGAGCGTTTCAAGGCTGCGTATTGCGTGGCCTTTTTTATGCCACTCATTTATTAACTCAAATCAAAGGCTATAAGCGGCTTATATTATGCTCAAGCAAAGTCATTGTTGTGTCATAATATTATTATCTTGCAAATATTTTAATATCTGACATTTTTATTCTGTTGTATTATGTAACTGTGTAAGTTACATTAATTCACGTCAGAGAAGCAGCCTGCTACTAAAGACTCGGGAACAGAATCAAGAGAAACAGAATCAAGAGAAAAAGTTCACACTCCCTAATTAACGCTGTTTGTTTCTGGTATGACCTAGCTATGCATCTATTGATGATTTGCAACGAAGTGCATTTATTAATCTATATGAGAGAAAAAATATGCCTACACTTTTTGACCCAATTCGCATTGGTGATCTCGACTTGCCAAATCGCATCATTATGGCTCCTTTGACACGCAACCGTGCAGAAGGAGAAGGGCGTGTCCCTAATGCGCTGATGGCGGAATACTATGTTCAGCGCACTTCCGCGGGTTTGATTATCAGTGAAGCGACTTCCGTAACCCCACAGGGAGTTGGCTACGAGAATACGCCGGGTATTTGGTCGGATGAACAAGTTGCTGGTTGGCGGTTGGTCACGGATGCCGTGCATGCTGCCGGTGGGCGTATTTTTATACAGCTTTGGCATGTGGGGCGGATATCGGACCCTATTTTCCTTAATGGAGAACGGCCAGTGGCGCCAAGTGCAATTGCGGCTGATGGTCATGTTAGCTTATTACGCCCAAAACGTCCTTTTGTGATTCCGCGGGCGCTTGAGTCTGAGGAAATTCCCGGTATTGTCGAAGCATTCAGGCGCGGAGCGGAAAACGCGAAAACGGCAGGGTTTGATGGAGTAGAAATACATGGCGCCAATGGATATTTGCTCGATCAATTCTTGCAAGATAATGCTAATCTGCGCACAGATCAGTACGGAGGTTCAGTCGAAAATCGGGCGCGATTACTGCTGGAAGTGACAGACGCTTGTATTTCGGTTTGGGGATCATCACGTGTTGGTATGCATTTATCCCCACGTGGCGGCTACTACTCTATGGCGGATTCTAATCCTGTAGCGACGTTTGGATATGTAGCACGTGAACTTGGTAAACGAGGTATTGCTTTTATCTTCTCACGTGATGCTGTGGTTGATGGTGATTTAAGTAAGGTGATAAAAGAAGCTTTTGGGTCAACTTATATTGCTAACGAGGAACTTACTAAAGAAAGTGCCGAGCAAGTTCTTGCTGACGGCCGGGCTGATGCAGTGGCTTTTGGTCAATTATTCATCGCCAATCCAGACTTACCTCACCGGTTTTTAATTGAAGCGCCATTTAATGAACAACAACCGGAAACTTTTATGGTTCCTGGCGCTATAGGCTATACTGATTATCCAGCGCTTACCTAGGTAAGGGGATATCTTACCCGCAATGGATAGCCTAACATGAAAGATGTTCGAATTGTTTTCCTGGGATGTTAATTTAAAGCGCTAATGGCGCTTTTTGGTTGAACGTCCCAAGATATCCGGCCGGCTCATTTTATAAGAGCCGGTCATATTTCATTGCAGGATAATTTGAAGGAGAATGATAATGTCAGATTCATTAAATGTATCTATTGTTCGCCGTTTTTATGACTCTATGGGTGATATTGATGTTCTTCGCCAGATCATGGCAAGTGATGTTATTTGGGATATTACCGAAGGATCTCGGTATGGTGGGATTTATGAAGGAATCGAAGATATACTAAATAATTTCTTTGTGCCATTTTTAAATGATATTGATGATTTTGTTGTGGACAGTTCTGAATATTTTGAATCAGATGATCATGTCATTGTTCTGGGGAATTATTTGGGACGAGTGAAGAGTGGTAAGCGGTTCATTGCTCGTTTCGTTCATATATGGACAGTGCGGGATGGACGGTTAGTTAAATTACAACAAACTGCCGATACGCTTCAAATTGAGCGTGCTCATGCAGATTATTCTATTCGGTAACGTCGGTTATCATGCTGGTAATATTAACTGAGCCGAACAATGGCATACGGCGGCAAGACGGGAGGAGTAGGAATGTTAATCAGACAAGTTAACATTCTGAATTTCATTTCTTGTTATGTGACGAAATTAGTGACATACTATGCGGCTTTTTTGTTCATATTTTGCTATTCTTTCGTAACATCCTTAAGATATACAGGATCTTCCAGTGCCAACATCTACCCGTTTTGCTGTTGCTATTCATATTCTCACCGATATCGCGCTTCACCACGGACAAGCCGTGCGTTCTGAGGATATCGCAAAAAGTGTGAATACTAACCCGACTGTTGTTCGTCGGCTCTTAGGCGCCCTTGCGGAGGCTGGTCTGACTTATTCGCAAATGGGGCAGGGCGGTGGAGCGTTACTCGCCCGGCCGTCGAAGCAAATCTCATTGTTAGATATTTATCGCGCAGTTGAAGATCCTCAGTACTTTACCTTGCACCGTTCTAAACCTAATCCCAAGTGTTATATTGGGCACAATATCACGCCAGTATTAGAAGATGAATTTTCGCGTGTTACCTGTGTGCTAGAAAACGCTTTAGCTGAAACGACGGTGGCTGACATAGTAAATAAGGTCGAGGATTGCGCGGGTTTTCCTTTCACCTCGCATGACCTATGCCAGCAGGTAAAATAGTTACCACGGTTACAGGCTTTAATCACAATGGATGTTTCATTATGGCGTTATCATTTTGTTAAGCACTTTGCCTAGGCTCGAACTTATACGAAAATAGGTGATATTGGTTGTTTTGATGTTTTGCTTCATCTTCACTTTGTTGATTGAGCAGTTTTATCAGTAATTTTCCGGTGTCCCTGCCTATTTGGGGATAATCAATGCGAATTGATGTCAGTGTTGGTTGTGTATGGTCACAGTTATCTGAACCTTCCAGACAAGCAACAGCCAAATCAGTAGGTATTTTAAGTAGACGTCGCTGACATTCAAATATGACACCTAAGGCAATCACTTCATGACTGCAAATTACACCTTCCAGTTCAGGTTGACGTAATAACATCTCAGTAACTGCCTGGCGACCAAATTGCATGCTAGCCGTATCCGAGGTAGTGATATTTTGGTCAGCATTCTGATAGTGATGCAGCATGGCTTTATGCCAGCCATTAATTTGCTGATTGCGTAAACGGCTGTCCATTTGGGCGCCAATATAACCGATATGCTTGCGGCCATTATTTAACATATGTTCAGTTAACGTATAGGCGGCCGCGGAAAAATCGGTTTCTATATTAATTGCCGTCTGTTGTTGATGAGAGCCTGCAACATTAATAATGGGAATATTGATATGAGAAATATTGCTGTAGGTTTTATCTGCCAATTGCGAACTGAAAATCACCAGTGCTGCTGCATTGCTTTGCAGTAGTGTCATGATAATTTCGGCTTCTTTATTATGGTCATATTCATGACATCCAAGCAAAACTTGAAAAGCATGTTTATTCAGCACTTGTTGCAGTGACTGTATAAATGTAGCGCTGGCTTTATCTGTCAGTGAGGGCACAAGCACCGCGATAATATTACTTTGACCTGAAGCGAGTACGCCGGCAGCGCCATTTGGGATATATCCCAATTCCTGTATGGCTTGTTCAATTTTTTCTCGTAATTTATCCGATACCATTTCTGGTGTTCTCAATGCGCGTGAAACTGTCATTGAACCGACACCGGCATACTTAGCAACATCTTGTAATGTTACTCGCCCTGTATTACGGCGTTTTCGTGTCTTTTTCATCAAAATATTTTTCTGTTTTTTTAATTAACTGCTATGAATTTGACGATGGGATTCTACCTGATCTCAGGCAATTCGTGGGAAAAAACCATGAATGTACTTTCGCTTTTTGGTGAATTAATCAGATAACAAATGATAGCGCTATCACAATAATGAATTACGATCATAGATAGCGCTATCATTTGTGACTAATATCACTAGCAGAGGACAGAAGACAGAAGACAGAGGGCAGAAAGTAGGTAGAGCGGAATGAGATTTTAGTCGGGGGAGATTGATGCTAAAGACGTTACTTACCCAGGATGTGATCCAAGTGATACCGGATATTGAAAATTGGCGCGAAGCAATCGCGGTTGCTTGTCAGCCTTTGGTGGAAAATGGCGCCATTTCTTCTCGCTATATTGATGCTATTTATCGTTCGCATGAGGCAATTGGTCCCTATTATGTTGTCGGTCCCGGAATCGCTATGCCACATGCCAGACCTGAGGAAGGGGTCAATAAATTGGCTTTAGCCTTAACCGTGATTAGTAATGGAGTGGGGTTTGGGTCTGCGGAAAATGATCCGATCAAGTTGTTGATTGTCCTAGCAGCAACTGACAGCCATAGTCATATTGAGGTGATCGCTCAGCTTGCTGAGTTGTTTGATAATCAACAGGATGTTGCATTGTTGATGAGTGCCAAAAGTAAAGAAGAGATTCTTGCCGTGGTTAACCAGTATTAAGTCGCTATTTTTTGCTATGGGGAAACAGTATGAAAATCACCGTCGTTTGCGGGCATGGGTTAGGTACCAGTTTGATGATGGAAATGAGTATCAAAAGTATTCTGAAAGAGATGGGAATCGATGCCAGTGTTGATCACGTCGATCTAGGGTCAGCAAAAGCAACTCAAAGCGATATTTTTGTCGGTACTAAAGATATTACGGAACAACTAGTTGTTCAGGCCGTCGATGGCAAAATTGTTGCACTGGACAATATGGTGGATAAATCGGCAATGAAAGTACGTTTGTCCGCGGCATTAGCAGAACTTGGCGCACTGTAACTGGGAGGACGTCATGGAATTTTTCCATTTTCTGATGAGTGTCCTATCAGAACCTGCGATTTTGGTTGGTCTTATCGCGCTTATTGGTTTGATCATGCAAAGGAAACCGGTGACGGAATGTATCAAAGGCACTATAAAAACCATTATGGGGTTTGTGATCTTGGGAGCGGGGGCTGGATTAGTCGTCTCTTCGCTGGGGGATTTTGCTGAGATTTTCCAACACGCTTTTGGTATTCAGGGGGTGATGCCAAACAACGAAGCCATTGTTTCTATTGCGCAAAAAGGTTTTGGTAAAGAAATGGCAATGATCATGTTCTTTGCTATGGTGATCAATATTTTGATTGCACGTTTTACCCCGTGGAAATTTATCTTTCTGACCGGGCATCACACATTATTTATGTCCATGATGGTTGCGGTGATTCTGGCGACAGCAGGGATCAAAGGCACTATGCTAGTGGCTATTGGTTCTGTGGTTGTTGGTGTTGCTATGGTTTTCTTCCCGGCGATTGCCCATCCATATATGAAGAAAGTAACAGGTTCTGATGACGTTGCCATTGGGCATTTTTCCACGCTTTCCTATGTTTTATCTGGTTTTATTGGCAGTAAACTGGGAAATAAAGCGTATTCAACAGAAGAGATGAATGTTCCGAAAAGCTTGCTGTTTCTGCGTGATACACCAGTTGCCATCTCTTTTACGATGGCGATTATTTTCATGATCAGTTGCTTATTCGCTGGTAGTGATTTTGTGAGAGAAGTCAGTGGTGGGAAAAATGGATTTATGTTCTCGCTAATGCAATCTATTACTTTTGCCGCTGGTGTATACATTATTCTGCAAGGTGTGAGAATGGTCATTGCAGAAATCGTTCCCGCGTTTAAAGGAATTTCTGACAAACTGGTACCAAATGCTAAACCAGCGTTAGATTGCCCGGTTGTCTTCCCTTACGCGCCTAATGCAGTATTGGTAGGGTTCTTAAGCAGTTTTGTGGCTGGTGTTATCGGTATGTTTATACTGTATGCACTAGGTATGACGGTCATTATTCCCGGCGTAGTGCCACACTTCTTTGTTGGTGCAGCGGCTGGAGTTTTTGGTAATGCGACAGGGGGGCGTAGAGGCGCTATTCTTGGGGCTTTTGCTCAGGGCTTTCTGATCACCTTTTTACCCGTGTTCCTGTTGCCTGTTTTGGGGGATATTGGTATTGCCAACACGACATTCAGTGATGCTGATTTTGGCGCATTGGGCATTCTGTTAGGTATTATTGTTCGTTGATTGTGGATTTGGCATTGAAACAGGGGGTTAAAACACCCTGTCTCTTGCCAAAATGTTGATGTAAACCATTTGACTGTGGTAAGGCATCGGTCAATGCTCATAAAAATCTCTTGGTTTCATCGTTTTTTATATAAAGTCTTCAACAGAAATAAGAAAGTAAATTTTCAAAAAAATGATTATTTAGTCACGTTTTTAGCCCTTTATTTTAATTCGTCAAATTGTTATCCATATATCCGTTAGGGGAACTTAAGCAAAATTCAGGTTAATTAAACAGGTCAGAGAGAAATATGTAGCAATGAAATCTATTGTTTATAGCAAAATATGGCCTATGGATTGAAGGTATTTGGGGGGAATATAAAGATCATAATTATTCTCTTTGCAAAGTGTTCTTAGCTCAATGGCTGAGTTAACTGATAGTTTCTCATAGATACTTTCGAAATATTTTTCCACAGTGCGATATGAAATTTTCATTTCGTCAGCGATATATTTATTGCTAACGCCACGGCAGAATAAAAAAATGATTATCCATTCTTTCTCTTTTAATAGATTGTTAGGTTGCTGAAATCGGATTGATATAGCAATATTGTTCTCCATATAATGAGATACGGTAAAGTTATGTATTTCCCTGGCATGAGAAATTATGCCAATACACTGTTTATTTTCATCCATTAATGGATATTTATCACAGAAATAGGATGTAGTTTGCTCGTTTTTGGTTTGAGGGAAAGTGCTAAGAGATGATATTCGTTGCATACCCTGCAATACCTTGTGATCATGTTCCTCAAAAAGATGAGCAAATTGATTAACGGGTGAAGGTAACTCTTTATCAGTATACCCAATAATATCAAAATTTTCAGGTAATTTATTAGCCTTAATAAACATTTTATTTGCATAAATAAAGCGGAACTCCTTATCTTTTACAAACCACGGTTCTGAGCTTTTATCCCACATATTAGTTAATTGAGGAGTAATAAAAGGGACTTTTTTACATCCTGATTGACTCATATTTGACCTTTATAACATTATTACCTTATAAAAAATTTGAATAAATAGACGATATTTATAAGTAAGACAATAAAAACCTTTTTGGCGCATAGAGATCAAAACTATTTAGTCGGCAATATTCCTCCAGTTGTGAATCTGAGTTAACTTTCAGTTTATTATAAATCTTTCTTATATATTCCTCTATGGTTTTATCTGAGATTTTGAGTAATTGACAGATTTGTGTCCTATTATATTTTTGTAGAAAAAGAAAAACAATTTCCCATTCCTGTTCAGTAAGGAGATGAGTTGGTGATTGAAACCTAATAGAAGCAGGCAGTTTACTATGAAATAGCCGAGTCAATGAATTATCCTGAACTTTCCAGGCATGGAAAAGAATACCGATACATTCATTGTTATCATCATAGAATGGAAATTTCTCTTGGAAATAAGATGATGAAACTTTATCTCGGCCAAATACATGTGTCTCTAATGATAAAATACTTTCTCTATTTTTTATGACCTGCAAATCATGTATAATAAAATCTTTGGCAAATTCATTACCTTTCCAGGGGATATCACTATCGTATTTACCTTCATAATCATAGTTTGCATTCATATTTTGGAGTTTAATTAATGCATCATTACCATAGAGAAAGCAGGACGATTTATCCTTTATTCCCCAAGGTTCATTGCTTATTTCCAGGGTATTGATTATTTGTAGCGAAGTAGTGGAATTTTTTCTAGTCATATTCATGTAATATTTTGATTTAGGAAAACATCATGCTTTCTTGTTGCAAAAATTTCTCTGATGCGTTGAGCTCAAAGTCATTGAGACAACGATATCCCTCTAGTTTTTGGATAGTGTATTTTTGTAAAAATAGGAAAATAATAACATGCTTAACTTGAGTAAAAAGTTTATATGGTGTTTGGCACATAACGGATGCTAGTAATTTTCCATAAAACAGACAGGTTAGAGAAAAAACTTTTGCTTTATTTACATGAAAGAGAGTACCAAGACAGTGCTGTGAATCCTTATCTTCTATAATCGGTGCAGGTAATTCACTTGCTGGAAGTTCAGTAATATCAGAATTTTTAGATAAGTTGAATTGTTGGCAAAAAAACAGATTGGCATAGATAGATTTTGGCTGGCAATGTTTAGCTTCCCAAAGATTATAGTTTTTTTCTCTCAGGTAAACTAATTGCGGAGTGATATTATTTTGTTTGTTTTTTATATTTAACATGACAACTCCTTAATGAGTATTTTAATCATTATCTGAAGAGTTTTTCTATTGATTCCATTTAAAATAACCTGATTATATAACAGATTGCAATAATTAATTCGTATAAAGATAAAATTTATCGATTTTTACCTAAATCCGTTAATCAAATAGTTTATTATTTTATGTAAAAATACCTCTATATGAGAATATATAAACATCAGTATTGTTTAGTACTAAAATTATTTAAATCGTTTCATGCCAGTTTGATTTAATAGTTAACATCCCGTCCTGTATTTTTATTTTCCTTGGCTGTCGAGATCATATTGTATGGTTTTTGTTCTGTGAATTAAGACGTTGCCTGTAATAATAATAAATCAATGAGCATGATCAGATTAGACTCGAATGAAGTGATTTCGTTGATTTCCGCATCGAAATAAATTGCCTCGTCATATAGTGCAAAGTGCACATCAGCCAGTGAAGCCAATGGATTGGCAGATGAGCGGGTGAATGCAATGACTGTCATACCAATATTATGAGCAATGCGTACTTTATCCAACACCTGTTCTGTCTGACCGCTGCGAGAGATAGCGATAAAAACTTCATATTTCATCGCATTACTTAGGAAGATCTTACGGCTATCTCCTGGGTCGGATCTAAAAGCCGTTTTCCCTAGCACTTGCAATTTTTGCGTCAAATAATTGACAAATAGCCCGGAAAAACCAGCACCATAGAGAAAAAAACTCTCTTTCTCACGTAGCAGCGTGCTAAAACACGACATTCTTTCTGGTGTGACCAAAGTGAAAGTTTTACGGTAATTAGCCACGAAGTGTTCAAATGCATCAGGAATTATCTCATCATGATGGGGTTGCGTATTCCCGAAAATGGGCATTCCACCGGACAACAGTTGTTTGCAGTACCAAATAAATTCACTATAGCCACTGAACCCCAGTTTCTGGCATAGACGCATAATAGTGGCGGGAGAAATGAACGTGGCTTTTGCCAGCTCACGTACTGTAATCTGCCCAATTAACAATGGATGCGCGGTTAAATAAGATAATACGCGGTATTCCGCGCGAGTTATTTTTTCGCTGCGCTGTAACAAAGGGGCTAACCGATTATCCATTATCTATTATCCATTATTTATCCAGTGATAGCAGGCAGCCATATCATATACCCGTTATCTTTCAAGTTGCCTCTTTGTTGGCTGCACTCACTCACCCCGGTCACATAGTTATCTATGCTCCCGGGGATTCGCTCCCTCGCTGTCGCGATGCATATTGAAATCCATAGGATATGTATGTTCGGCTGTTCGATAATCGAATTGTGGTGAATTTTCTTAATCTCCACAAGATAATGATTGCCGGACAGTGAGCCGGCTCGCATAAAAATCTTCTTTTTTATGTAAAAAAGGCAGATTATAGGTTAAATATTGGTTAAATTGCTTCACCTTGGTGCCAGGCTTGGTTAAGTGTAGGCCAATAACCTTGGTTAGCTTCGATCATTTCATCCAGAATCGCTTTGGCTTGTTGCATAGTAGGTACGGTACGATTCAGTGTGAAGGCTTGCAGCACTTTCTCATAGCTACCTTCTAATGCGGCTTCCACTAACAACTGTTCTGAAGCCAGTTGTTGCGCTAGCAGCGCCTGATGAAACAGTGGTACGTTCCCTATACGTACCGGCTCAGGACCTTGAGCGGTAATGTAAGCGGGTATTTCCACCATTGCATCATAAGGTAAGTTAGCGATAGCGCCCCTATTCTCGGTAATCACCAAATGGCGCTGACGCAAATCAAAAGCCAGTGAACATGCTACGTCAACAATAAAAGCGCCGTGCACCCCGACATGGAAAGCGTTGGGTAAAATGCCTGTGCGTTTAAACTCAGCCGCTGCTTTAAACAACTTCTTTTCCCGACCGTCCATCACTTCGTTGGCACGGGTATAGTCAGGATTTTGGTGCTCAACAATGTGGTTTGGCATCAGATAGTATTGCAAATAGGGATTAGGCACATAATCAGGAAAATGGTCCATGATCGGCTTGATATTACGCCAGGTTTTAACCCATGATGGATCTGCATGTTGTGGATCTGTCTGTGCTGCATCAGCAGTCAGCAGGCCATGCTGGGCGATATGACGACGTAATTCCGGCAAATGATCTTTTCCGTTCACCCACACTTTGGTAAACCAGCCGAAATGGTTCAGACCAAAGTAATCGACGGTGATATCGTGACGATCTACACCTAAAATTGCTGCCATATTGCGCATAGCGGCCACTGGCATATCACAGATGTTGAGTACTCTGGCTTGTGGACGTAGACGGCGTATTCCTTCAGCAACGATAGAGGCGGGGTTAGAGTAATTTACGATCCAAGCGTTATCTGCATAGCGCTCCACCAAATCGATCAGTTCCACCATTGGCATGATAGTACGCAGGCCGTAAGCCAATCCGCCAAGGCCACAGGTTTCCTGACCAATTACGCCGTGACGTAAGGGGATCTTTTCGTCCTGTTCTCGCATTTTGTACTGACCAACGCGTATTTGGGCAAAGACAAAATGGGTGCTGCTAAAAGCGGTTTTTGCCTCGTTTGTTACGACAAAGCGAATCGTCTGGCTATGCTCACGTATCACTTTTTCCACTACCGGCGCAATGGTGTCTTGCCGGTGAGTATCGATGTCATACAAACGAATTTCCGCTAGTGGGAAGTCGTTTAGCCGTACCATCAGGCTTTTTACGATACCTGGCGTATAGGTACTACCGCCGCCGGCGATAGTTAAAACGAAAGGGGCGCTAGCCATATTTATGCTCCTGTTAAAGTGCTTCTTCTACAGCTTCACGTATCTTTTTGACGTGCAGACCGTAAATTACCTGAACGTTATTTCCCTGACAGATGACACCTTTTGCGCCGGTCGATTTAAGCCTGTTTTCGTCAATGAGCGTGGTGTCATGTACCGTTATGCGCAGTCGGGTGTAGCAGTTGTCGATAGCGACAATATTCGCTGTACCGCCTAATCCGCAGATGATTTGTTGTCCTGGTTTGTCATCATCGGCAACTTGATACTCTTTCTTGCTATAGAGGCGTGTTTCTTGATCGTCACTTTCTCGTCCAGGGGTTTTCAGGTCGTAATGTAAAATCAGGAAACGGAATGCGAAAAAATAAATCACCGACATGATTAGCCCTACGGCGATATACATTGGCCAGTTAGATTTTTCGGTGCCGAGCGGTAAGTTGTATAGTATGAAGTCGATTATGCCGTTAGCGCCGATAGCATGTACGCCGAGTAGATAGAACAGCATAAAACCTAAACCGGTTAATACGGCATGAACGCCAAACAGTAGCGGAGCGACAAACAGGAAAGAAAATTCAAGAGGTTCGGTCACGCCTAACAAAAAAGTGGTCATAGCGGCAGGGATGAGAACAGCTTTTGCTGTACTTTTCTTTTCTGGGCGGGCAGTCACATACATCGCCAGCGCAGCGGCAGTCAGGCCAAACATCTTACTGATCCCTCGTGCATCCCATACCACACTGTTACTGAGTTGATGTACAGTCGGGCAGGCCATTTCAGCGAAATAGATATTGCGTGCTCCTTGATGTACAGTGCCGCATACCTCTGCAACGCCTCCTAATTCGGTATACAAAAAGGGCGTATAAACCAGATGATGTAAGCCTAATGGGATCAGAATGCGTTCCAGAAAGCCGTATATGGCGACGCCAAATGGCCCAGATTCATGAATACCGTGAGCAAGGGCGCTGATGCCCCGTTGTGCGTAGGGCCAAATATCACTCATTAAGTAACCCGATATAACGGCCAGAGGGATCATCAGAATGGCGACAAAACAGTGCCCGGAATAAATTGCCATCACACCATTAAACTGTTTTGACGAATAGCGGTTATAGCAATAACCAGCCAATGCACCGATCAGTATCCCGGCAAAAGCGCCCATTTCCAACACTTGCACACCCAGAACCATGCCTTGGCCAACATTGCGCATTTGCGTTTCTGGCGCCAATTTTCCCTGTAATGTTAAAGTAACGTGCATAGCATTGATAAAAATGACGAAAGTGACCAGACCGATCAATGCGGCATAACCTTTATTGCGTTTTGCCAGCCCGATAGGGATTCCAACAGCAAAAATCAACGCCAGATTGCTCAATATTGAAACAGCAGATTGGGAGATCAATTTCCCAGATTGCTGAACTAACCAATGGTTTAAAAATGGAAAATATTCTGCAAGGTTACCGTTTCCCAATACATTGCCAAAAGCAATAAATAGCCCGACGATAGGGAGAATTAGCACCGGGCCGTACAAAGACTTGCCAAGGTTTTGCAACGCATTAATGATCCTTTTCATTAAACTTCTGTTCCTTGCTAGAAATATTATTTGGTTACATAAAACTAAAGATACAGATTAAGAATAACAGCTCAGGAAGGTAAAATGACACTTATCCGATTGTTTTAAATAACAAATGACTGAAAAAGTAACATGTAACTTTTAAACGTGTGAGTGTATTCGCAAATCAATTTTTGTTACAAAGGATTGGCAGAAGAGGACAATAATGAGTCATAATGTTCGGGGTTTAGATAGTAAATAACATCATTGTGGTGACATGGCTGAAATCTAGTGGTGATTTGGAAAGCTGAATATTGTATCTAGCTGATATACCAAATCATTCTACATAGAGGATCATCTACTAGTGTTACCAATTTGTTAAATTTACTGTCGGCTGGGTTTTATTCGGCAAGATAGAGAGATTGAATGTTTATCGAAAGCCGACAAATATCGCTGCATCAACATCCTTCCTTAGTGATTTGAACCAGAAATTAATCGACTGATACGTCCTTTTGTTAAAATGGTTATTGAACTTATTGCAGTGATTTTTGTTGGTAATTCTAGCCAAAAAGCCTTATTTGGTGGGAATCGGTTAATTGAATCACTATTTTTCTTTTAACCTAGGGATGGTAAGAATAGGGGGGATTACCGGAGAACAGACATTGAATATCTATCCGTTACGCAGCTTGAACATAGATCAAGTACAGAAACAGAGATTTCATACAATCATCTGCCGCCATTCCGGCGCAGGTTTATTTACTATGGGGGATTTAGGGTTGGTTCTGGGTCTCAATCAGTTACAGATAACGCAGTGTATTACATGCGTTAAAACAAAGAATATTTGGGATAGACCATAATGGGTCAACGAAGACATCTAACGCAATACGAAGTGGAAAGAATACTGGAAGTGGCGAAAAAGAGTCCTAATGGGGCGCGCGACTATTGTCTGGTATACATGAGCTTTGTTCATGGCTTACGTGTTAGTGAAGCCAGATATCTACGGTTATCTGATCTGGATTTGGATGATGGCAGTTTGTATATCCGGCGTTTAAAAGGCGGATTTTCTACTATTCATCCTCTTTTGGGTTATGAAATCCAGGCGATCAAAGAGTGGCTAAAAGTCCGTAAAACCTTCCGAGGGGCAGAAAGTGATTGGTTGTTTCTGTCACGTAGCGGAAACCCACTGACTCGCCAGCGCGTTTATCAACTTATTAACCAATTTGGACGATTGGCTAAGATTTCCATAGATTCGCATCCGCACATGTTGCGGCATGCCTGTGGTTTTGCGCTTGCGGATAGAGGGATAGATACTCGGTTGATACAAGATTATCTTGGGCACAGTAATATTCGCCATACTGTGCGATATACCGCCAGTAATGCGGAGCGTTTCCACGGTGTTTGGGGTGTAAAAAGGAATCGGCAACGAGAATTGCACTTTGATTACGTCCCGCAGGAAAATGCTTGTTCAACTGAATAAGCGATTCTGATGTATGCGCCTGTTAAGGCGCATACATAAAAACCCTCTTAAACAGCGTGATTGTATTTAGAGAATAGGGATGACAAAGATCTGTCTGTAAAAATAAAGTATCGCGTTGACAAATTTCTGAAATAATATCAGACCTTTCATACAGCATTTTTTCAAATAATTGTTCCTGATCTTGGAAAAAATGATATTTCTCCGGCGTAACTCATTCTGCTAGTCGTTCCCTAATATCTTATCGATTTTGGTTTAATAATTTATTTCTTTAACTACCCGTTCTGACGTAGGTCTGTACCAATTTAGGAGGGTTGGTGAATGGCAAAGTTATTGGTTTACCAAATCCCTTGGGGGAGGTAGGCAAAAAGTGATAGCAGGAAAAATGTGAGTAATCTCAAAAAATTGCGATTTTATTTCACATAAGTATTGAATGAAAATTATTCATGTTTCACACTCGTTGAAACGTTTCAGTTTTTTTATCTCTTTTTCTTTTTATGGACTTAATGCTTTTTTCTCTGCGTAAACTGAAACGATTCTATTTTGGTAATAGGGAGAAAATTATGTTCCAGTTGGCTCTGCAAAATATTCATACTGGCGCAATTGCAACCAGTAAAGAGGATGCTATTCGTCAGGTAGCGGCTATGCTAGCCGCTAATGGTAATGTCAGCGATGCCTATGTTGACGGCATGTTGCAACGTGAAAATCAAATTTCTACCTACCTTGGCAACGGTATCGCCATTCCACATGGCACGCTAGATACTCGCGATCTGGTCATGAAAACCGATGTACAGGTATTTCACTTTTCACAGGGTGTTGAATGGGATCAAGGGGCGATGTGTTATGTGGTTATTGGTATCGCCGCACGTTCCGATGAACATTTGGCACTACTGCGTCAGTTAACGCACCTACTGAGCGATGATCGTATTGCTGAACAGCTAAAAACTGTTAAGTCAGCGCAGGCGCTGCATAGATTGCTAATGGGCGAAGTTCAGCAGCCTGAGTTTAAATTCGATACCAGCCTGATTACGCTAGATGTTAACGCCCGCGATTTGATGACGCTACAGGCATTAAATGCCGGGCGGTTACAGCAAGTGGGGGCGGTGGATACGACTTTTGTCAGCAAAGTGATTAACAGTAAGCCATTGGATCTTGGGCAGGGCATTTGGTTAAGCGATAGTCCCGACGGTAATTTAACCAGCGCTGTGGCAGTGAGCCGATTGTTCACGCGGGACAACGAACCGGTGGTGATGTTATTGACCGTTGCGGTTGCTGACGACCAGCCGCTAAACGTGTTACATCGCCTGGGTAACTTGTTATTAGCACAAAAAGCGGAATGTTTGCTGAAAGCTGATGCGCCGACAGTGCTGGCATTACTGACCAGTGGCGTACAGGCGCGGAGCGCGATATCCAGTGGAGAATTTGTCCTGTGCAACGAACATGGCTTACATACTCGCCCTGGCGCCGTGTTGGTTAATGTTATCCGGCAATTTTCCAGTGAAATTACCATCATCAATCTTGATGGCGTGGGTCAACCGGTAAACGGCCGCAGTTTGATGAAAATCATGGCATTGGGCGCTAAAAAAGGGCACCGGCTTCATATTACTGCTAATGGCGATGATGCGCAGCAGGCGATAGCTGCCATTGGTGAAGCGATTATTTCCGGTTTGGGGGAAGGGCCGTGTAAGTAAAAATCCCTAGTTGACTGTGAAAATGGCGCGCGTCGATCTACAACCCTTTGAACTAATAGCAGGAGAAGCATGATGAAAACATTGCTTATCATTGATCCTTCACTCGGACTTGCCGGAAGTTATCTGGTGAAAACAATTCTCAGTGCCTCTGCGGAGGAAAACGGACTGATACTAACAGAAGATCCAGCCGAAGCCGATTTGGTGGTCGTGACCGGCAATTGCGTTCCCACCGATAACGCACTGAACGGTAAGCTTGTTTATCTCGGCGATACGGAACAGGCATTGCATGCGCCGAAAGATTTCTTTCAGCAGGCAAAAACCGATGCACAACCGTACCAGATACCGGCAACTGACAGCGGTGGTGATATAAAACGCATTGTCGCGGTTACTGCCTGTCCTACTGGTGTGGCACATACCTTTATGGCCGCTGAAGCTATCGAAATCGAAGCCAAAAAGCGTGGCTGGTGGGTAAAAGTGGAAACCCGCGGTTCGGTAGGGGCGGGCAATGTTATTACACCGGAAGAGGTGGCAAAAGCGGATCTGGTGTTGATCGTTGCAGATATTGACGTAGATCTGGAGAAATTTGCAGGAAAACCTATGTACCGTACCTCCACCGGGCTGGCGTTGAAGAAAACAGCGCAAGAGTTTGATAAAGCGTTGGTCGAAGCTAAACCTTTCCAGCCGACAGGGCAGAATAGTACGCAGAATAGTATGCAGAATAGTACTAAAAGCGGACAAGGAGAAAAGAATAACGGCATCTATCGTCACCTGTTGACCGGCGTCTCTTATATGTTGCCGATGGTAGTGGCGGGTGGTCTGTGTATCGCGCTCTCATTTGCTTTTGGCATCACTGCATTTAAAGAGCCGGGTACATTGGCAGCCGCGCTGATGCAAATCGGGGGTGGTTCAGCTTTTGCTCTGATGGTCCCCGTACTGGCAGGTTACATTGCTTTCTCGATCGCTGATCGCCCAGGTCTGACGCCTGGTTTGATTGGCGGCATGCTGGCAACTAGCACGAACGCGGGATTTCTTGGCGGTATTATCGCGGGTTTCCTCGCCGGTTACATAGCGAAGTTTCTCAGTACCAAGGTGAAACTGCCGCAGAGTATGGCAGCGTTGAAACCGATTTTGATTATTCCGCTATTTGCCAGCCTGATCACCGGTCTGATTATGATTTATGTTATTGGTAAACCCGTCGCCGGTATCATGGCGGGGCTAACGTACTGGCTTTCTAATATGGGGACAACCAACGCGCTCCTGCTAGGGGCTATTTTGGGTGGAATGATGTGTGCTGATATGGGGGGAGCGATAAACAAAGCGGCCTATGCGTTTGGTGTCGGCTTACTTAGTTCGCAAACCTATGCGCCAATGGCTGCCATTATGGCCGCGGGGATGGTTCCACCGCTGGCAATGGGGGTGGCGACCCTAATTGCCCGGCAGAAGTTCGATAACGTTCAGCGGGAAAGTGGTAAAGCCGCATTGGTGTTGGGCCTGTGTTTTATTTCCGAAGGCGCGATTCCTTTTGCTGTCCGCGACCCGATGCGTGTGCTCCCATGTTGTATCGTTGGCGGTGCAGTGACGGGAGCGATCTCTATGGCAGTGAGTGCGCAGTTGATGGCGCCGCACGGTGGCCTGTTTGTACTGTTGATCCCCGGAGCCATCACACCGATATTGGGTTATTTGATGTCGATTATTGTCGGTACCCTGTTGGCAGGATTGATCTATGCACTGCTTAAGCGCCCAGAAACGACCACAACTAAAGCATAAAAAACAGAAATTATTAGTTATTGAATTAAACTCATTGAAATTACAGGAAATTATCTACTTATTCGTGACCTCATTCGCATTTTTGCTATTTTCCGATTGTTATTTGCCTGCTTAAATTAGATATAAATACATTCAAAAAAATGAAGAATTATTATGAGTCGCGGTCTGTTAAAAAAAAGAGGGGGTTGCTCAGGCGTGTCTGGCGCGTTATCTGCTAGGTGAGCATTGCGGTAATCGGTTGAAGACGATTGAAGAGCTGTCATCTGACTATGGGTTATCTGTTGGGCTAGTTCAGTTTGCATTAAAAAAACTGGAGAGTTCTGGCGCGGTTTACGTGGAACGGCGGGGGCGCAATGGCAGCTATTTGGTTAGTGTGGATCACAAAGCGCTATTAGCCCATGCTGACATTAGTAACGTGGTTTGTGCGATGCCGCTGCCTTATACCCGATTGTATGAAGGATTGGCGAGCGGCTTGAAAGCGCAATTTGAGGGCATTCCGTTTTACTTCGCCCATATGAGAGGTTCAGATGCCAGGATGGAATGCTTGCGTAGCGGTATTTATGACTTGGCGGTGGTATCACATTTGGCGGCGCAGACTTATCTGGAGCAGGGTGATGTCCGCGTTGTACTTGAATTGGGGCCACAGACCTATGTTGGGGCACACCAACTGATTTATCGCAAAGGGGGTGAACATAATATTCGTCGTGTTGGGCTGGATCATCGTTCTGCCGACCAGAAGATCATGACTGAAGTGTACTTTGCCGGGCAGGATATCACGTTGGTGGATATCTCTTACCACGAGAGCCTGTATAAAGTGGCGAAAGGTGACATTGACGCGGTGATCTGGAACGTTAGCAGAGAAATTGAACTTAGTTCTAGGGAACTTATTGCAGTACCGCTCCGTGGAAGCGCATGTTTTATCCAAGCTTCCGAGGCGGTGGTTTTAACCAGAACTGATGACATTTTGATTCAACAACTTTTACGTACTATGGTGAATAAAACAGAGTTGTTGGCTCATCAACAACGTGTACTGGCAGGCCAGCAGGACCCAAGTTATTAATTTGGCATGTAGGGAGGTTCACGAAATGGAAAATCGACTGAATCTACTCTGTCAAGGAAATGTCATTGATCAGGATATCCATGATGGCATGTTACAGGTTGTGGCGCAGCTTGAAAATGATTGGAAAATCCCTGTCAGAAATGCACTAGGGGAAATAGTAATAACACATATGGCTAATGCGTTGATGCGCTCACGCCGGGGAGAACAAATCAGTTCAATGGATATTGAGCTGTTGATGGAAGTGCGTCAATCGAGTGTTTTTTCTCATTTGCAAGAGATTAACGCTTCGCTGTTGGCACATTTTGACGTGCAATTACATCCCTGTGAGGAGGGGTACCTTCTGGTAAATTTGTTTAGCCTTTGGGCGGCTAAGGGGCAGTGGTAACTCCAACAGAGATGAGGGAAATTTTTTTTTTCCATCAAATATTCAAAAAAATGATGATTTAACATCTAGGTTTTTATAGTGGCATTGATCGCCGAAGAAGTACAGGAGGTACAGCATGTTTATGCATGCGCTGAACAAACAAAATCCGGCACTAATTGAGGCAGCCCAGATGTTATGGGCGCAAGGAGCCTTGCTGCCAGATACTTATGTTATTGACGTTGATCAGGTTTTAGACAATGCCAGACGATTGCTTGCGGTAGCGGAGCATCATGGTATCGCTCTCTACCTGATGACCAAACAGGTTGGTCGTAACGCCTGGTTGGCACGTAAACTGCTAGAATTGGGTTATCAGGGCGTTACCGCGGTGGATTTTAAAGAAGCCAGAGTCTTGATGAACGGGAAGATCCCGGTGACTCATGTAGGCCACCTGGTACAGATTCCTCGCAATATGCTCTCTTCAGTGATGCAACAACATCCGGAAGTGATCACAGTATTTTCTTTAGAAAAAGCGGAGGAAATTTCCAGTTTTGCGCAACGTGAGGGAAATGTGCAACCCATTATGCTGAAAGTCTATGATGATCATGATCATTTATATCCTGGTCAGGAAGCGGGTTTTCATTTATCGGAATTGAACACCGTCGTTCAGCGCATTATGGCGATGCCCGGTGTAAAACTGACAGGGTTGACACATTTTCCTTGCTTGTTGTGGCAAGACGTCCAGCAGCAGACACTGCCGGCGCCAAACTTATTTACTTTACTGAAAGCAAAGGACATTTTACGACAGGCAGGGGTTGAGGTGACGCAGATAAATGCGCCGTCGGCGTCAAGTTGTAGCACACTGCCGTTACTGGCAAAGTATGGTGTTACCCATACCGAGCCGGGACATGCGCTAACAGGAACAATCCTTGCCAATTATCGGGGAGAGCAGCCAGAACGCATTGCTATGCTCTATCTGACAGAAATATCTCACCGATTTAACGGCAACAGTTATTGTTATGGCGGCGGTTATTATCGTCGTGGACGGGCGCATAATGCACTGATATTCCTGCCAAACGGTCAGATCACCTCCACTCGCCTGTTACCGATGGATGACGCCAGTATTGATTACCATTTCCCCCTGAGCGGTGAATTTCCGGTCGGTTGTGCTGTTATGTTGTGCTTTCGCACCCAGATATTTGCTACTCGCAGTGATGTGGCGTTGGTTAGCGGTATCCAGTCAGGACATCCGGTATTGGAAGGGCTTTATGACAGCCAGGGAAACCCTATTCTGATTAATGGAGAAAAAATGACCTGTGAATAGATGCACTTCCATCCTTTTCACCTTCATCCTCTTTTTTATCTTCGGACCACCTTACTTATGACTCAGCAAAACAGAATTGACGCATCTGGCTATACCTATGCGCATGAGCACCTGCACCTCGATTTATCATCATTTAAAAACAACATTGACTGCCGACTGGATCAGTACGACCTGATTTGCGAAGAGATGAAAACACTGGTCAGCTTGGGTGTACACAATATTGTGGAGATGACCAATCGTTACATGGGACGTAACCCACAGTTTATGCTGGATCTGATGCGGGACTCCGGCATTAATGTAATAGTTTCTACTGGCTATTACCAATCTGCCTTTTTTCCTGAGCATGTAGCACATACCACCGCTCGACAACTGGCGGATGAAATGATCACTGAGATTGAACAGGGTATCGATGGTACAACGTTGAAAGCCGGAGTAATTGGGGAAATTGGTTCCAGCAAAGGAGTAATTACGCCTGATGAAGAGAAAGTATTCCATGCTGCGGCTATAGCCCATCTGGAAACTGGGCGGCCTGTTTCGACGCATACGACATTAAGCACGATGGGTCTTGAACAACTGAAATTATTGAAAAAGCACGGTGTAGATGCTGAACGCGTAGTTATTGGTCACTGTGATCTTAAAGATAATCTGGACAATATTTTGCGTATCATTGAGCAGGGTGCTTACATCCAGTTCGACACGATTGGCAAAAACGATTACTACCCGGATGAAAAGCGGATCACCATGTTAAAGACCCTGGCCCAACGTGGCTTACTTAACCGCGTCATGTTATCGATGGATATTACCCGTCGTTCTCACTTAAGAGCTAATGGCGGCAATGGTTTTGCCTATTTGATCACCACCTTTGTGCCGATGTTAAAAGAGGCCGGATTAACGCAAACCGATATTAATTTGATGTTACGTGATAACCCAACGCTATTTTTCAACTAAAGGAAAAACAGATGAGATTTGTTATTGGAGGACAAATTGAGAAAGAAAAAATTGCTGAAACTTTACGCCGTCTGGCCGGGGATAAAGTCTCATCCATTACCGTGATGGGCGACATAGATGCCGCGATAGCGCTTAAGAGTGGTAATGCGGATTACTATTTGGGGGCCTGTAATACAGGTGGAGGCGCTTTGGCGATGGTAATTGCTATTGTTGGTATTGATAAATGCGCGACCATCAGTATGCCAGGCAAGATCCTGCCTGATGAAGAAATTATTGCCCATGTTAACGCGGGGAAAATCGCATTTGGTTTTACTGGTCAGGATATAGGCGCAGTTATTCCAATTGTTATCGGGGCTATTTTTTCTTCATGAGGACAGGAAAATGGAATATGAATTTTTCACTCGTTTAATGGAAATTGATCCATTTAAGGCCGGTTTGTTAGCGGTGATCGGTGGAATATCTGCCATGATGGCTAACCGTGGTATTGCGGTATTTCATGATGGGCTACGTCCTTTAATGCCGGAACATCTGGAAGGGCGTATGAATCGTAAAACCTTGGCGGCCACCAGTTTTGCCCTAAGTTTTGGTCTGGTTATCGGCTTTGGTATTCCGTTCTCGCTGACCGCCCCGATTATTTTGGTGCATAGTTTATTATTGGGAACCGATGTTATTGGTACCTGGAGTGCAAACAGCAAAAAAGGTTTCATACTTTCCGCTATCTTGGGGGCGCTATATGCCGTTGCCCTGATGACCGGTTTACGATCTGTTGTCGATATCTTTGCCCATTTGCCGGTTAATTTCATGGGCAACCTGAGTAAAGTCGGCGATCCTATTGTGGCCTGCTTTGCATTATTTCCTGCGATTGTGGTGGCCTATCAATATGGATATGGCAAAGGAATATGGGTGCTGATTGCGACATTGGTGGGGTATATCGCGACGAAAGCCGTAGGATCATTGAGTTTTGGCGGCGCCCTGAGCAAACCGGTGCAATTGGACCCTAACGGGATGGCCCTACTGATTTCGATGATAGTAATGTTCTATTTTGCTATGAAACAGCGTGCACCCAAAGCTGGCGAGGGATCTGCTTCGGCCAAGGGAGCGAATGAGATGCTGGTTGGATTATTTTCCACGCGGATACAGCGTATTCAAAATAACATCTGGTTGCTGGTATTCAGTGGGGGATTGACCGCTGTAGCGGCTTCGATGTCGCTTAGTCTGCTGGCGGAAGGGCCTGTATCACTGCAACTGATGGCGCAGGGGGAAGGGGCTAATGCTATGCTGGTGGCGCTTGCCAGAGCGATCAGTTTTGTGCCGTTGGTTGGTATGACCGCCATTGCTACAGGGGTTTATAGCCCGGTCGGCATGAAATTTGTATTTGTCGCGGGATTAGTGACCAATAATCTGTGGATTGCCTTCATTGCTGGCAGTGTGATTATGTTTATGGAAATCAAACTACTGGCAAGAATTGCTATCTGGTTGGATAAATATCCTGGCGTTAAAGCTTGTGGTGAACATATTCGTACCGTCATTACCCGCATGTTGGAAGTTGCCCTATTGGTGGGGGGAATGATGGCTTCCAATGCCATTTTGCCGGGTATGGGCTTCATGGTGGTGGCGGGCATTTATTTGCTCAACCGCACGGCTAAACGTCCTTTGGTTGAAATGGCGATTGGGCCTATTGCAACGATTGTGGTGGGTGTACTGGCCAACGTCATTTATCTGGTGGGCATCAGTTAATTGCGTAAATTTTCCCCTTTATTTTGTGATGATAAAAATAGAGGGGGAAGTGCGAAAGAACACGAGAGAACAGATATTGAACACATATCCATTACCTAGTCTGAGCATGGAACAGGCGCAGCACAAGCAGTTTCGTTTAGTTGATATTATTTGCCGCCATTTTCCCGGCGCGGATTTTCTCACCACCGGAGATTTAGGGCTGGTGCCGGGATTGAATCGGCCACAAGTGACACAACGAGTTGAACAGGTTATCGCAGATTTCTTTGCCGCTGAAGCGGCTGTGTTAGTGCAAGGGGCGGGAACCGGCGCAATACGTTGTGGGCTGGCGGCATTACTTAACGCGGGCGATAGCCTGCTGGTTCATGATGCGCCGTTATATCCTTCGACAGCGGTTACTGCCGAGCAAATGGGTTTGCATCTGGTTCGGGCCGATTTCAATCAATCTGAACAGATACGGGCTGCGATTTTGCAACATTCGCCGGTGGCGGGGTTGGTACAACACACGCGACAGAAAATTGATGATGCTTATGAATTGGCAGAAATTATATCGCTGATGAATGCTGTATCACTACCGGTTCTGGTTGACGATAACTATGCAGCCATGAAAGTGGAACATATCGGTTGTGAATGGGGGGCTGCGTTATCGGCCTTCTCCAGCTTTAAACTATTTGGTCCGCAAGGTGTTGGTGTCGTAGTCGGCCAGCAAGCGGCAATAGAGCGCATCCGGCGTAATATGTATTCCGGCGGCAGTCAGGTACAGGGATTTCAGGCATTGGAAGTATTGCGTGGATTGGTATTTGCCCCGGTGATGCATGCTGTACAGGCTCAGGTGAATGAAACATTAGTGGTCCGGCTTAATCAGGGAGTTATTCCACAGGTAAAACGGGCGTTTATCGCCAATGCGCAATCGAAAGTATTGCTGGTGGAGTTTTATGATGAGATTGCCGAGCAGGTACTTCATGTTGCTCATAAGCTTGGTGCGCTGCCTTATCCGGTGGGTGCCGAATCGAAATTCGACATACCGCCGCTGTTTTACCGGTTGTCCGGTACATTCCGTCAGTCTGATCCCACGTTAGAGAAACGGATGATAAGGATAAATCCCAATCGAAGCGGTGCTGAGACAGTGATAAGGCTCCTGAGTCAAAGCTGTGCACAGGCCGTCGCCTTGTTGTAATAAAAGGCTAAAATAGAGGCAGAAGATTGTTCTGGATGCAGCAACATCCGCCACAATCGGCGGTATATATCGTCTGTCATCCAAAATATGTGCAATATTTTCTGAGTATGGGGAAATCGATATCAAGGCTTATAAACCTTGAATTAATGTAAAAGTTGGCGATATCATTAATTGTATTCCTAATTATTAACAAAATTAATCAATGAGGTAAGTAACAGTTAATAGTAAAATAAATCACTTATAATATAAAATGGCCTATAGATAGAAAATACCTTGGTGGCATATAGAGGTCATAACCATTCTCTTTGCAAAGTGCTCGTAACTCTGTCAGTGAACTGACCGATAATTTTTCATAGATACTTTCAAAATGTTTTTCCACCGAATGGCATGAAACATTCATTTCAACGGCCGTATCATTATTATTCATACCGCAGCAAAATAGAAAAATAACTACCCACTCTTTCTCGTTTAGTAAATCATTAGGTGGTCTGGGACAGGCAGATATTGGGGTATGATTCTTAATATAATGGGACACTGTAAAGTGTTCTATTTCTCTGGCATGGGAAATAATGCCCATACATTGATTATCTTCCCCCATTAATGGGTACTTCTCGCAAAAATAGGATTTAGGCGGTCGACCATTACCTTGAGGATAAGTGCCGACAGAGCATACTCGTTGCATACATTCTAAGACTCTGCGATCATGTTCTTTAAAATAGTGAGCAAAACCATTAACTGGTGTTGGTAATTCTTCGATGGCGTGACCTATAATATTAAAGTTTTCAGGTAACTTAATGACTTTAATGAACTTTGTATTTGCGTAAATAAAACGGGATTCTTTATCTTTTACAAACCACGGTTCAGGGCTTCTGTCCCATACATGTGTAAACTGACGGGTAATAAAAGGGGCTTTTTCTAATCCTGATTTATTCATAAATATCCTTTAAGATAATTATTGCTTTTTTAAACTATTGAATGGAAATGTTCCGTTGAAAAAAGCCTGTTTCCATAGGGCCATATATTTTATCAATAAATAATTAATAAAGGTAGTGTGTAGAAACTGGGAAATAATACGTAATCTAAGACAATAGAAACCTTTCTGGGATGTAATGATTAAAATTATTGGTTCGACAATATTCCTCCAACTGCTGACTAGAGTGAATCCCGATTTTACGATATATCCTTGCCATATGTTCTTCAACCTCACGATAGGCGATATTCAATATTTCCCCGATCTGTTTTCTAGATTGCTTCTGTAAGAAGAGAAAGATAATATCCCACTCCCGTTGAGTAAAAAGATCCGAAGGTGGTTGGAGTAGAATGGATGAGGGTAATTTATCATAATATTGATATAGGTAGGTCAATGAATACTCCTTGGCTTGCCAACCATGAAATATAGTTCCCATACAGCTACCATCTTCATGATAAAGAGGTGTTTTTTCACAAAAATAAGATGACAGAAATTTATCTTTACCAAATACATGTGTTTCAAGAGAACATATTCTTTCTTCTTTTTCCATGACTTTTCTATCATGAGCTACGCGCTCTTTGTAAAATTCGGCCCCAGTCCAAGGTAGTTCATGATCATAGAGTCCCTCAAATTCAAATGAATTTGAAAGGTTCTTAATAAATTTTAATGACAGGTTACCATAAATGAAGCATGAGCTTTTATCCTTTATTCCCCAGGGTTCATTGCTTTGCTCCATTGTATTAATAATCTGAGTTGATACTGTATAGATCTTATTCATATTAGTAAGAACTCCTTTTAATATAAAGGTTAACACCGCTCTGCTTATATATACACGAGATATGAGTTTCAACTATATGGTAGGAAATACTTAATATTCTACCGATTTGCTTACTGGTATACTTGTGTAACATTAGAAAAATAACATCCTATTACCGTTGATTCAAGGGATCGGTTGATGGTTGGAACATAATAGATGTCGGCAATTTTCCATGAAATCGCCGGGTGAATGAAAAATTCTGAGCTTGCCAACCATGATATATCGTTCCTATACAGCTTCCATCTTCATGGTAAAGTGGATATTTTTCACAAAAATAGGATGACAAAATTTGCTCTTTTCCAAATAGATGTGTTTCAAGTGAATATATTCTTTCTTCTTTTTCTATCACTATTTTATCTTGAGTCACGTGTTCTCTAGCAAATTCGGCTGTATCCTAGGGAAGGTCATCATCATAAAGCCCTTCGTAGTTAAAAGAATTTGAAATGTTGTGAAGACGGTTATATGCCTGATTAACATAAATAAAACATGAGTTTTTATCCTTTATTCTCCAAGGTTCATTGCTTTGCTTCATTATACTCAAGATACTTCAAAGTGCATGTTTGAAAAACAATTATATTGTTGAATTTAAATATTTTTATGTCTGACGGCTCAAGCATCTTGAAGTTCATTCGGTATATATTAATAATCATTAAATGATATGACATAGTTATTATTCATGTTAGTAACAACTCCTTTTAATCGAAATGTCAAAGAAGCATTCTACTTTTTGGATGGACAAAAATTTTTGGCATATAGAGATCATAATCATTGGTGCGACAATACTCTTCCAATTGGTAACTAGAGTGAACACCAATTCTTTCATATATTCGTGCAATATGGGTTTCAACAGTACGGTGGGAAATACTTAACATTCTACCGATTTGTTTACTAGTATACTTTTGTAGCATGAAGAAAATAACATCCCATTCCCGTTGAGTAAAGAGATCGGTTGGTGGCTGAAATAATATAGATGCCGGCAGTTTTCCATGAAATAGCCGGATAAATGAAAAATCCTGAGCTTGCCAACCATGATATATAATGCCCATACAGCTCCCGTCTTCATGATAAAGAGGATATTTTGCAAAAAAGTAGGATGACAGAATTTGTTCTTTTCCATGTACATGTGTCTCAAGTGAACATATTCTTTTTTCCTGTTTCACCACTTTTCTATCATGGGCCATGTATTCTTTTGCAGATTCGGCTCCATCCCAGGGCAATTCATGCTCATAAAGCCCCTCATAGTCAAAAGAACTTGAAATATTTTGAAGACGCTTACATGCCCGATTGACATAAATATAGCGTGTATTTTCATCCTTTATTCCCCACGGCTCATTACTTTGCTCCATTGTATTAATAACTTGAGGTGATATTACATGGTTGTTTTTCATATTGATAGAACTCTTTTTAATCTAATGGTTAAGGGAACATTCTGGTTTCTGGATACACAAATCTTTTTGGTACATAGAGATCATAATCATTGGTACGACAATATTCTTCTAATTGATAACTAGAGTGAACACCAATCCGTTTATGTATACGCGAGATATGGGTTTCAACCGTACGATAGGAAATCTTTGACATTCTACTGATTTGCTTACTGGTATACTTTTGTAGCATGAGGAAAATAATATCCCATTCCCGTTGAGTAAAGAGAGCGGTTGGTGGCTGGAACATAATATTTATTGGTAATTTTCCATGAAAGAGTCGAGTGAATGAGAAATCCTGAGCTTGCCAGCCATGATATATCGTTCCCATACAGATTCCGTCTTCATGATAAAGAGAGTATTTTTCAAAAAAATAAAAGGAAAGAATTTGTTCTTTTCCAAATGTACATGTTATAAGTGAACGTACTCTTTCTTCTTTTTCTATCACTTTTTGATCATGAGTTATGTACTCTTTGGCGAATTCGGCTCCATCCCTGGGCAATTCATGATCATAAAATCCTTCATAATCAAATGATTTTTTAAAATTATGAATAAATTTTTTTGTAACTGAATTATCGTAGATGAAATTTGAAGAACTACCCTGTATTCCCCACGGTTCGTTGCTCATTTCTATTGTGTTAATAATCTGAGGTGATACTGCATAGTTCTTATTCATATTAGTAACAATACCTTTTAATTTAAAGAATTAAGGAAACGTTCTACTTTCTGGATACACAAACCTTTCTGGTACATAGAGATCATAATCATTGGTGCGACAATACTCTTCCAATTGGTAATTAGAGTGGACTCCAATCCGTTTGTATATACGTGAAATATGGTTTTCAACGGTACGGTAGGAAATATTTAACATTCTACCAATTTGCTTACTGTCATATTTTTGTAAAAAAAGAAAAATAATATCCCATTCCCGTTGGGTAAATAGTTCGGTTGGTGGTTGGAACATAATATTTGCTGGCAGTTTTCCACGAAATAGCCGGGTGAATGAGAAATCCTGAACCTGCCAACCATGATATATCGTTCCTATACAACTTCCGTCTTCATGATAGAGAGGGTATTTTTCAAAAAAATAAGATGACAGAATTTGTTCTTTAAAAAATTTATGAGTTACAAGTGAACATGTTCGTTCTTCTCTTTCCATTACTATTTTATCATTGGTCATGTACGCTTCAGAAAATTCGGCACCATCCCAGGGAAGGTCATAGTCATAAAGACCTTCATAGTCAAAGGAGCGTGAAATATTTTGAACACGATTACATGCCTGATTGGCATAAATAAAGCATGAGTTTTTATCTTTTATTCCCCAAGGCTCGTTACTCAGCTCCATTGTATTAATAACTTGAGGTGATATTACATGGTTGTTTTTCATATTAGTAGAACTCCTTTTAATATAATGATTAAGGGAACATTCTGGTTTCTGGATGCACAAATCTTTTTGGTACATAGAGATCATAATCATTCGTGCGACAGTATTCTTCCAATTGATAACTGGAATGAACTCCAATTCTTTGGTATATGCGTGAGATATGATTTTCAACCGTACGATAGGAAAGATTTAACATTCTACCGATTTGCTTGTTGTTGTATTTTTGTAAAAAAAGGAAAATAACATCCCATTCCCGTTGGGTAAAGAGATCGGTCGGTGGCTGGAACATAATAGATGCTGGCAGTTTTCCTCGGAATAGCCGGGTAAATGAAAAATCCTGTGCTTGCCAGCCATGATATATCGTTCCTATACAGCTTCCATCTTCATGGTAAAAAGGGTACTTTTCAAAAAAATAAGATGACAGAATTTGTTCTTTTCCATGTACTTGTGTTATAAGTGAGCGCACCTTTTCTTCTTTTTCCATCACCATTCTGTCGTGGGTCATGTATTCTTTAGCAAATTCGGCTCCATCCCAGGGAAGGTCATAATCATAAAGCCCCTCATAGTCAAAAGAGCTTGGAATATTTTGAACATGTTTACATGCTTGATTGGAATAAATAAAGCATGAATTCTTATCTTTTATTCCCCAGGGTTCATTACTTTGCTCCATTGTATTAATAACCTGAGGTGATATAACATAGTTCTTTTTCATATTAGTAGAACTCCTTTTAATCAAATGGTTAAAGAAACATTCTGCTTTCCCGATGCACAAATCTTTCTGGTACATAGAGGTCATAATCATTTGTACGACAGTATTCTTCCAATTGACGACTAGAGTGAACACCAATCCGTTTATATATACGCGAAATATGGGTTTCAACCGTACGGTAGGAAAGATTCAATATTCTACCAATTTGCTTACTGGTATATTTTTGTAACATGAGGAAAATAACATCCCATTCCCGTTGGGTAAAGAGATTGGTCGGTGGTTGGAACATAATATTGGCTGGCAATTTTCCATGAAATAGCCGAGTGAATGAGAAATCCTGAGCTTGCCAACCATGATATATCGTTCCCATACAGCTTCCGTCTTCATGATAAAGAGGGTATTTTTCAAAAAAATAAGATGAAAGAATTTGTTCTTTTCCAAAAGTATGTGTTAAGAACAAACATACTCTTTCTTCTTTTTCCATCACTTTTTGATCATGAGCGATGTACTCTTTAGCAAATTCGGCTCCATCCCAGGGTAATTCATGATCATAAAGCCCTTCAAAGTCAAAAGAACATGGAATATTGAGAATACGTTTACATGCTTGATTGACATAAATGTGGCATGAGTTTTTATCCTTTATTGCCCAAGGGGCATTACTTTGATCTATTGTATTAATAATTTGAGGTGAAATAATTAGTTTATTATCCATGTTATTACTCCTTTTTTCTCTAACCTTAAAATTAGGTTTTTGCTGTTTAATCTTATAATCAATTTAACTCACGATTATCCCAGATCTTAGGGTGGTTTATGATCATAAAACCCTTTATGATCAAATGGTTGTATAAAAGTGTGAATAAATTCTTTGTAACCGAGTCTCCGTAAATAAATTTCGAAGAGCTATCCTGTATTCCCCACGGTTTATTATTCACTTTTATTGTGTTAATAATTTGAAATGATATTGCATAGCTCTTCTTCATATCAGTAAAAGCTCCTTTGTAATCTAAGTGTTAAAGAAACATTCTACTTTCTCGATGCACAAACCTTTCTGGTACATAGAGATCATAATCATTGGTGCGACAATATTCTTCTAATTGACGACTAGAGTGAATACTAATCCGTTTATATATACGTGAAATATGGGTTTCAACGGTACGGTAGGAAAGGTTTAACATTCTACCGATTTGCTTACTAGTATATTTTTGTAATAGGAGAAAAATAACATCCCATTCCCGTTTAGTAAAAAGATCAGTCGGTGGTTGGAACATAATAGATGCTGGCAGTTTTCCATGAAATAGCCGGGTGAATGAGAAATCCTGAGCCTTCCACATATGATATATAGTTCCTATACAATCCCCGTTATCATGGTAAATAGGGGTTTTTTCACAAAAATAAGATGACAGAAATTTGTCTTTGCCAAACAAATGTGTTTCAAGAGAACATACCCTTCCTCCTCTTTCCATTACACTTTTATCATGAGCAATAAATTCTTTTGCAAATTCAGCTCCATCCCAGTCTAGTTCATCATCATAAAGTCCTTCATAATCAAATGATTTTTTAAAGTCATGAATGAACTGTTTTGTAGCTGAATTACCGTAAATAAAGCATGAATTCTTGTCTTTTATTCCCCAAGGATCATTACTTTGCTCCATTGTATTGATGATTTGAGATGAAATAATTAATTTATTATCCATGTTATTACTCCTTTTTGCTCTAGCTTTAAAATTAGATTTTTGATCTTATAAATCAATTTAACTCACGACTACGCCATAACCTAGGGTAATGCATGACCATAAAACTCTTCATAATCAATTAGTTGTTTAGAGTTATGAATAAATTTTTTTGTCGCTGAATTACAGTAGATAAAGTTTGAAGAGCTATCCTGTATTCCCCACGGTTCATTGTTCATTTCTATTGTATTAATAATCTGGGGTGATATTGCATAGCTCTTTTTCATATCAGTAAAAGCTCCTTTGTAATCTAGGCGTTAAAGAAACATTCTGCTTTCTGGATGCACAAATCTTTCTGGTACATAGAGATCATAATCATTGGTGCGACAATATTCCTCTAATTGACGACTAGAGTGAACATCAATGCGTTTATATATGCGTGAAATATGGGTTTCAATGGTACGGTAGGAGAGATTTAACATTCTACCAATTTGCTTACTGGTATATTTTTGTAATAGAAGAAAAATAACATCCCATTCCCGTTGAGTAAAGAGATCGGTCGGTGGTTGAAATAATATAGACGCCGGAAGTTTTCCATGAAATAGGCGAATGAATGAGAAATCTTGGGCTTTCCATCCATGAATAAAGATACCGATACATTCGTTTTCATCATTATAGATTGGATATTTTTCCGAAAAATAAGATGATAGAAATTTATCTTTCCCATATGTATGTGTTTCAAGTGAACATATTCTGTTTCCTTGTTTCATAACACTTTTATCGTGCATAACGAATTCTTTGGCAAATTCAGCCCCGTTCCAGGGGAGCTCACTATCATATTTCCCTTCATAATCAAATAAATCTGGGATATTTTGCATTTGTCTAAGTGCCGAATTACAAAAAATCCAACATGAGTTTTTGTCTTTGATTGCCCAAGGTTCATTGCTTTGCTGCATGGTATTAATAATTTGCGGTGAAATCATCTCGCTATTCATAGTATCATTCCTCTCCCTCGTCTTAAAATTCGATTATTGATATTTAATCTTATAATCAATTTAACTCACGACTATCCCAGACCTTGGGGTAGTTCATGATCATAAAACTCTTTATGATCAAACAATTGTTTAAAGTATGAATAAATTTTTTGTAGCTGAATCATCGCAGATAAAGTTCGAAGAGCTATCCTGTATTCCCCACGGTTCATTGCTCATTTCTATGGTGTTAATAATCTGAGGTGATATTGCATAGTTCTTCTTCATATTAGTGATAACTCCTCTAATCTAAGAATTAAGAAAATATTCTGATTTCTGGATGCACAAACCTTTCTGGTACATAGAGATCATAATCATTCGTACGACAATATTCTTCTAATTGGTAACTGGAGTGGACACCAATTCGTTTATATATACGTGAGATATGGGTTTCAACGGTACGGTAGGAAATATTTAGCATCTTACCGATTTGCTTATTAGTATATTTGTGTAACAACAGAAAAATAACATCCCATTCTCGTTGAGTAAAGAGATCAGTAGGTGGCTGGAATATAATAGATGCTGGCAGTTTCCCACGAAATAGCCGGGTGAATGAGAAATCTTTAGCTGGCCAACCATGATATATAATTCCCATACAGCTACTATCAGGGTAAATAGGTAACTTTTCGAAAAAGTAAGATGATAGAATTTGCCTTTTTCCATATGTGTTAGTTTCAAGGGAACATACTCTTTCTTCTTTTTCCATCACCTTTTGATCATGAGCTATATATTCTTTGGCAAATTCGGCCCCGATCCAAGGTAGTTCATGATCATAAAGTCCTTCAAAGTCAAAAGAACATGAAATATTGAGAATATTTTTACATGCTTGGTTGGCATAGACAAAGCATGAATTCTCATCTTTTATTCCCCAAGGATCATTACTTTGTTCCATTATATTAATGATTTGAGGTGAAATAATTAATTTTTTGTCCATATTATTACTCCTTTTTTCTCTAGCCTTAAAATCAGGTTTTTGCTGTTTATCTTATAATCAATTTAACTCACGACTATCCCAGACCTTTGGGTAGTTCATGATCATAAAACCCTTTATAATTAAATGGTTGTATGAAATTACGAATGAATTTTTTGTATCAGAGTCGCCGTAGATAAAGTTCGAAGAGCTATTCTGTATTCCCCACGGTTCATTGCTCATTTCTATGGTGTTAATATTTTGAGGTAATATTGCATAGCTCTTTTTCATATTAGTAAAAGCTCCTTTGTAATCTAAGTGTTAAAGAAACATTCTGCTTTCTGGATGCACAAATCTTTCTGGTACATAGAGATCATAATCATTTGTACGACAATATTCTTCCAATTGACGACTAGAGTGAACATCAATGCGTTTATATATGCGTGAGATATGGGTTTCAACGGTACGGTAGGAAATATTTAACATTCTACCGATTTGCTTACTGGTATATTTTTGTAACAGGAGAAAAATAACATCCCATTCCCGTTGAGTAAAGAGGTCAGTTGGTGTTTGGAACATAATATTGGCTGGCAATTTTCCATGAAATAGTCGGGTGAATGAGAAATCCTGAGCTTGCCAACCATGATATATCGTTCCCATACAGCTTCCGTCTTCATGATAGAGAGGATATTTTTCAAAAAAATAAGATGACAGAATTTGTTCTTTTCCAAAAGTATGTGTTAGAAGCAAACATACTCTTTCTTCTTTTTCCATAACTTTTCGATCATGATCTATGTATTCTTTGGCAAATTCGGACCCATCCCAAGGTAATTCGTGTTCATAAAGTCCTTCAAATTCAAATGAACTTGAAAAGTTCTTAAGAGATTTTAATGCCAGGTTACCATAAATAAAGCATGAGTTTTTATCCTTTATTCCCCAAGGATCATTACTTTGCCTCAATGTATTAATAACTTGAGATGAAATAATTAATTTATTATCCATGTTATTACTCCTTTTTTCTCTAGCCATTGATATTTAATCTTATAATCAATTTAACTCTAAACTACCAAGAGTGACGAATCTTGCTGGGATATAAAGATCAAGTTTATTTTCTCTACAGAAATCTTCCAATTCTGCATGTAGTGGCAAATTAAATTTTTGGTAAATCGATTGAATATGATTCACCACATCTTCGGTACTTATCATTAACTCTTCACCGATTTTATCTTCATCTAATGAGCGCAGGGTCAGAAAGAGAACTTCCCATTCAGTTTGCGTCAGTTTGTCATTAGGGGTGATAAATTCCAACGTTGCCGGAGGAGTTTTTTCATGGTAGTAAGCAGTAGAAAAGTTTTGGGTTTTGCACATATGAAAAATGATCCCAATACAATTGCCATCTTCATCACAAAGTGGGTATTTATTACAAAGATAGATTTGTTTAATCTTATGTTCTTCAAATGGATGCGTTTCCAGTGAACTAACGCGTTGCATTGTTTGAATAACTTTTTGATCCTGACTGTGGCATTCTTTTTCATATTCTGCAATAGGTGAAGGTAATTCACCTGTTGAAAGCCCGCTAATATCGAACTCTTCCGGCAAATTGAGTAGTTGATAAAAGGCGGAGTTGGCATAAATGAATCTTGATTGGAGATCTTTAGCTCCCCAAGGTTCATCACTGTTTTCCCACATATGAATTAATTGTGGAGTGATATTGTTAGGTCTGTTTTTTATATGTTGCATTGGTGACTCCTGAACGATTATTTCGGTTGTTATCTGACATGTTTGCTAACTAATTATACTTAGAATGCCTTGGTAATATAATAGAATATAATAACTTGCTCGTCAAAATACATATATTTATTAATTAAACCTTTTATTGTTAAACAATGAGACTTTTAACATTAATGAATATAACGTAAAGTACTATTTTGTATGGAAACATTTTAATTTGATTACTAAACAGTAAAATTAATGAATGGGATTTTTAAGTCATAATTAATTAAGTGATGTAGGTCAAAAACTTTCTGTCATTAACCGAAGTATGAAAGAGTGGTTGTTATAACGATGATCGGTAATAGAATGAAATAGAAGGTGTTATCTTTGGAGCAGAATAAAGGCGAAAAAATGGCATTTAATCGGAATAATATTCGATCAATTAAAGAATGCTTTTTAAACGGCATATATTGGTCATTTTAATCTGGTAAAATATATTGTGGAATTGTCAGAATAATCAACTATATGGAGTTTTCTGCCTAAAAACCGCGTCTGAATTTTTCTGCTGTTGACAATAGTTATTCTTAAATAAAATTAAGGTTAGGTAAATTCTATGAAATTAAATTTTTGAAGAATAATTAAATAAAAAACTTACTTAAAATGGTATAGCTCGAGATATAAAGTTGCATTTCAAGTTCCACTTAGATGTTTGTCACAATCAGATTCTTACCCTATTTCTTGTGGTTTTTATCAATGATTTTCTGCTTTGACGATACTGGTGGGGTAACGTCGGAGACAAAATATTGACTTGATTTTCATCAATTTCAGAATATTTATATATTTTTTAACAAAAATTTTTTGTATTATTAATCATAAATTAATTCTTAAGTAGTAATAATATTGTGAAAATTTCGATTAGACCCACGTTTTATGTGATTAGTAAATAAGGAATGAATAGATGGCAATAGAGTATTATCTACTCGTTGGTGACAAAACCACCTGTGGTAAGCGTTCCGGCACGTATATTATTGCCGGTGGCATATCATATTTCGCGTTAATAACGGCGCCAAAGAGCGAACAGCCTCCGCGGGGTAACAAACACCTGCCCGAACCGGATAAACCGCAGGATAAAAAATTACCGTGGTATAAACGGTGTTTAACGGTGGCAAAAATAAGGCCGAAGCCGTTGTTACCGCCGTGGCTGCAACTACCCGCAGTGTGGTGAGGCATTGCTGATGCGTTATCAGTGCTGGTCGCAGGATGGAGGTACTGAATTCGTTGACAGTCGGATTAATGGAACTGTTTTATTTATCAGGATTGAATGAGGGCGAAGAGGATTACTTAAATCGATATCATCTTAGTGAAATTGTCGAACGGTTCGATAAGGCACCGACTCGTGTTCATTTTTACTGGATCAGAAGATGAAAAAATCGGCAGGATGACGGCTCTGGGCTATCATGTCAGCCGAGAAAGTGGTTTGGATAAAGTAGGTAGTGATGCTCCCTATTCCTAATATGCTGCCGGTATATGTGTATTTGGGTGAACCACCGGTGAAATTGTTTGAAGTGGATTTAAGTTTATCTTTATAAAGCCCTTTGTAGTCAAAATAATTTGGAATATTTTGAACATGTTTACATACTTGATTAATATAAATAAAAAATTTATATCTTTCCTTTATTCACCACGGCTCATTATTTTGCTCTAACGTATTAATTATTTGAGGTGAAACAATTATTTTTCTACTTATAATATCACTCCTCTTCTTTTGGACATAAAATTTAATTTTTAAGATTTGAATTTATAATCCATTTAACTCACTAATGAAAATAGTGACAAATATTGCTGAGATATAAATTTAAATTCAGTAAGTTGATTGAATATAGTTATCCAGGTAAGTTCATGCAATAGAGGGTGATAACTTGCTCGTCAAAAAATACATGCTTATTAATTAGATGTGTAACTGTTTTATAAAGAGGATTTAAGAATGAATAAATATAATATAGAAGACTATTTTATATAAAATTATTTATCTTGCTAAGTAAATACACTCAACGGTAATATTTTATTCTATTGTATACGAAATTATAGCTATTAATAATGAAAATTAGTATTAACATGTAATAAATAAATTATTTGTCCGCAAGGAAGCTGGTAATAAAATCCATATTAGCTTGATTGTGAGCGATTTCTTTGGCGTAAGAAATGATTAACTAATGTAGATAATTATTTTTCTGTATACTCAATAATATTAAAGTTTTTAGGTAATTTATTGTCTCTAGTAGGTTCAGCATTTGTATAAATAAAATAGAATTCTTTCTCTTTTATAAACCATCATTATGAATGTCTATCCTATGTATTTGTTCACTGAATGGTAATAAGGAAAAGGGAGCCCTGTTGGGTTCATATATAACTTTTAAAAATTATTGAGTATAACTATCATATTTTTAAATAAAAATATCCCAACAGAGCTGGCTATTTTCTCCATTAATAATGGATAAGAACAGCATGTAAAAAACGGGAATAAATACGTAATCTAAGACAATAAAAATTTTTCCGGTATATAGTGATTAAAATCATTGGTTCGGAAATACTCTTCTAGTTGTTGGCTAGAATTAATACCTATCTTACGGTATATCCGAGTCATATAAGATTCAACAGTGCGATAAGCTAGGTTTAGTATTTGTCCAATCTGTTTTCTGGTATTTTTCTGTAAAAAGAGGAAAATGATATCCCATTCACGTTGAGTAAAAAGATCGGTTGGTGGCTGGAGCATAATTGAAGCGGGTAGTTTATCATGGTATTGATGTAAATAGGCTAATGAATAATTTTGCGCTTCCCAGCCATGAAATATGACTCCAATGCAATCTCCATCTTTATGGTAAAAAGGTAATTTTTCGAAAAAATAAGATGATGAAATTTGCTCTCTGCCAAATACATGGGTTTCGATTGAACATATCCTCTGTTGTTTTTCCATTACTTTTTTGTCATGATTAATAAATTCTTCCGCAAATTTAGCACTATCCCAAGGAAGTTCATTTTCATAAAACCCCTCAAATTCAAATGAATTTGAAAAATTTTGGAGAGATTTTAATGCCATATTGCCGTAGATAAAGCATGAATTTTTATCTTTGATTCCCCAAGGATCATTGCTTGAGGTCAGTGTGTTAATAATTTGAGATGATATAGTTATGTGATTACTCATCTTATTATTCCTTTTTACCTGATTTGTGTTTAATCTGTGATATGTTTGAATCATACTGTCAGTTTAATACTTTATTACCCGCAATGACAGACTTTTCCAGAAAATAATTATCATGGATATTTCCATTACGAGAATAGTTTAATTGTATATGTCATTGTAGATGTTATTTGGGGTGAATCTTCTTAATATAATTAACGGCATTTTCTACAATAGATGGGGGTAATCTATCAGTTGAAAATCTCAAAATATCGTTATTTTTAGAAAAATGTCGATATTGGTAGAGAATCGGGAGGGGGGGATAATCACTTTTCCCGGGAGATTATTACTTTCTTGTACAGGTAAATTAGTTCAACAACGGTATTGTTTTGATTGTATTTTTTAGTTGGTATAATACCATTTAAATAGCGTTTCATAATTCTGCTACACATAGCCTTATCCAACCCGTTGTTATACATGGAATTATGAGTGGTATAAGGTGTAGCGCTATTTTAGAATCTTATTTAACTATTCAAGTAATTATTTAAATGATTTACTTATGGTGTTTAAAATAACAGTATTTTATTATAGAGAGAAAAGGCCGATTATTTCTGTTAATGAAATTTATTTTCATTTAACAGGTAATCTTTAAATGTGATGGAATATAACAGAAAATGATTATTTATCTTAGAAATAAAATAAGCGTTAAGTGTTTGTGTAACTAATGTTTTTATATATGAAAATGCTGCCAGTATAATTTGAAATAATATCATTATCCATTGATGATGGGATTACATCATACTGGCAGAGATAAACTATGTAATCATATTTTTTGTGACTAAAAATAGGAAATAGTGTTATTAAGATAGTAAAAACCTTTCCGGTACATAGCGTTTAAAATTATTGATGAGACAATATTCTTCCAGTTGCTGACTGGAGTTGACACCTATCTTGTAATATATATTGGTCATATGGGATTCAACTGTACGATAAGCAATATTTAATATTTTTCCAATCTGTTTCCTGGTGTATTTTTGCAAAAAGAAGAAAATAATATCCCATTCACGTTGGGTAAAAGTATCTGTTGGTGGTTGGAATATAATAGATGTGGGTAGATCATTATAATATTGATATAGATTAATTAATGAAAAATCTTTGGCTTTCCATCCATGAAAAAATATGCCTATGCATTCCTTTGCATCGTTATACAGTGGTAATTTCTCTTGGAAGTAAGACGATAGGATTTTTTCTTTTCCATATGTATAGGTTTCGAGTGAACAAACTCTTTCTCCTTTTGTCATTACAATTTTATCATGATCAATAAATTCTTTTGCAAACTCCGATCCACTCCAGGGAAGTTCGTCATCAAAAAATCCTTCATAATTAAATGACATTGGAATGTTTTGAACAGATTTTAAGGCCAGGTTACCATAAATAAAGCGTGAATTTTTATCTTTGATTCCCCACGGTTCATTGCTTGCTTCCATTGTGTTTATTATTTGTGGTGAAACATATGTTCCATTAATTTCTTTCATGATTAATGCCTGTATAGCTGATGATAGGTTTATAATACTTTGCGACCCTAAGTGATCAATATTGATAAGGTGTAGAAGAGGGTGGTTATTTCTCTTGCGGTAGCTTCCGAATGAGTGAGTTTTTAGTAAGATGACTTGGCATCGTTTCAAAGTATGTTTTATCTTGGTGGAGGTATTGTTATTCATATTCTAATATTATCAAATATAATTTATGTTTTTAAATGACTCTATTTTTATTCTTAATTTAACTTAAGGTTAAAGTGATACTGCTCAGTTTACTTTTTATATTTCGCATAGTAAATCCTTGCTGATTACTTAAGAGATTATCTAAATAATTTGAGTAATAATTTCACTTAAAATAGATTTATTCTATGGCATAGAGAAACAATTTGTTTTTAAAGAAAAAATATACTAATAATTAAATTATTTATTCTTTAACCGAAAAATTTTAAATAAATGAAAATATATTTTTAAATATTATTTTTTAGAGAAATTATTTAATCATGATATTTTTTCTGAATGGTCAATGATAGTCGGTAATACTTATTTTTTCGATAACAGTTATTGGTGAACGGTTATCAATGTTTTATGGGGATTTTCCCTGGCAGGAAAATATCTCATGTCATCATATATAACGATGGATTTGATATTGAAAAGTCAGGCCGATATGAAGGATATATTATTACAGAGGAGCATCTGTATAAGGTAAAATTCAGATCTTACAGCCGTTATTACCTTGTATCACCGGATGGGAAGAAATCGATTCCGCTGAGTGATGAATGGGATAAGATGGAAGATTTCTTGAAACGTAGTCGCTAGCTAAGAAAATTGTGTCAATGGTAACTTAAAAACTTGCGCATTCCCGAACCTAATTTTTAACCCTTTTTTAGCAGTCAATCGTAACTTATTGATTCTGAATTAAATGTTATCTCTTTTGTAAAAAAGGGTCTTTTGGGCTTTTTATAAATATATTCTTTGATAGTCAGTGGGTTGGAGTTAATATGTAACAGTGAACTGCCGTACAGGCAGCTTAGAAAATAACAATCCTCCCGCCATATAAAGGCTGGTTGTGAACTGCCGTACAGGCAGCTTAGAAACTTCACTACCGCCGTATTTATGAAATTCCGACGTGAACTGCCGTACAGGCAGTTTAAATTCTTGAAGTTCTAGGTGTAGTTTAGAGTTATAAAAGCAAGGAATTTCTATCGAGTGATAAGACTGGAAATATTGGCCTCATATTGAGGTTGATAAATACTCTACCTCAAGGATGAGGTAGAGTATAAATGGGTTTGAGTTTTAATTGAGGTTTTTCTCGTTTTACATGAAGCTACGCAAGCTTTATCAGATTAAATTTCCCTATAATCCAACTTTTCGAATGAATTTATAGCGCTATTTTTCGATAGATTATAAATTTTAACTCCTTTGCTTATTGCTATTTCATGAGCTAGGTTGAAACAAGGAATGATGAAATCGTGTAAGTTATTATTTAATTTGGTATCGAGTTTGTCATTTTGAGTTTCATAAAATCTTGGTTTTGAAAAATTGTTCATATCTAAACCTGCGAAATATATTTTTTTATAGCCTAAAAACAATGCTATTTGCAGAGCGGAATATGCAACTGTTGTTCCGTTATAAAATCCAAGATTCAAGTTCAATGAGAATGCTACACCATTTTGTATTATTATTTCATCACTCTTTATCTCAGAAAGTTCTTTTTCCTCTTTATAAACTGGTTGATCAATATTCTCAATAATAATTACCTTACATTTCAATTCAAGATAACCATAATGAATTAAGATGTCGTTGAGGCAATCCATTGTTGTGAAGAGTATTAATTCATTGTTTTTTAGTATATTTAAAACAATATTCTTCCTATTTAGAATGAATGTTCTGTCAATTATAACATGATATTTGAATTTCACCTTTGGTGATAATTCATACGAACCGTTAACGCCCATAATATCAAATTTAGTATCATCAAAAAAATCTGTTTTGATGGTAGATACTGACGGTCCAGATGCAATAATGATTAATGGTTTTTCTGATTCTTTGGGGAATTCATTGATGCTTATATTTTTCTTATTGAACGAAACTGAGTTGATTTTACCATTAATGTTTCTTGAAATCTTTATGTGAGGCCAAAAGTTCATGTTGTGTTTCATTCTTTTGCTGGCTATATTTCTGTATATTGATTTTGTTATATTCTGCTTACAGAGCAAGCCCAATTTTAAGAGATATTTGTATTTAAAAAACATATTGTAATTCCATCTTTATTTTAAGGTGTAACATTTGGTTAATTGTTTTTTACTTTTTTTATCTTTATCTCATTTCGAGATTTAGGAGTATATACAATGCAATTAGCAGGGATATCTTTATTAATAAATGACATTGCACCGATGTAGACATTATCCCCAATTGTTATATTGTCACTTATAATACAACAATTTGCACCTATTTTTACATTATTGCCTATCCTTATTGTTCCATCAACATCTTCATTAAGAACGCCAATGGTTGTATTTTGTAAGATATGAAAATTATCACCGATAATGCATGTGCGAGAAATAACAATGCCAACATAATGAGATATACGAAAATTTTTCCCTATATAGGACCCTAATCCTAAATCACATCCATATTTATTCCTTAGATTTCTATTTATATGAATAGAGATTTTCTTGGCTTTATTTGTTCTGTATAAATAATTAGCAATTCTCCACCAGAAATAGAACCTGCGATCTGGACATTTAAGGGCTCGATGGACTGCTTTGAGCCATGAGAATGATGTTCGTGAACAGATAACTTCACTGAGTAAACATGCCTTTAAATGGTTTAGCTCTTCTTTTTGTGGTGATATTTTGTTCATTTTTCCGTTAATACTTTGTATTGATTAGTTGTGTCATTTTTCAGATATGGATTATATTAAAAATGTCAAATTCAGCCAAATAGATTAGTTTGGCAAACGTAGAATATGTGGATTGGTGCTGACAAAATACAGACCAGCCATCATACAATTTCTATGTTTCATACTATCTCTGACAGATTTTTAGCTTGAAGTGAGTTCCAAAAAAGTCACTGTCAAGTGCAAACAGCGTAAATCCAGTCAAACCATCTTGCAGAAAAAACGGGGGTGTTACTGGGTTGGCAGTGAGACGTATATGTATATCCGGGGAATTGTAGATTTTTTTGATCGCCATACGGGTTACAAATTATTTTAGTGGAATCCACCGCTATCTGATATTGGTCTTTCCGTTGTGATGCCTATAAGTTAACGGCACTAAGTGGCAGGAATTATTCACTGTTGGAAAGATAATAAGTTTGGTATCGTTTCTACTCAAACCATATTAATTAAAATTGGGAATATTTTTAAATTATCAGCAGTTAAAAGCATCAATAGTGATGTTGAAATTAGTATTAATAGATAAACTTCTTGATGCGGTTTTTAATGCTGAATATTGCTGTTTGGATGTTCGTGTTCAGATACCCAAATATTCAGTATGGGACATTGAGTTGCTTATTGTAGTCAATTATACAAAAATAGTTAACCTTATAAGTAATAAGAACAGTGCATTACTTTTTTTCTGAACTAGACTTTAATTGGTGTGAGTTGTAATGGGGTGTTTTTATAATAATTTAATGTGTTGATTGTGAAATAACATTATTTAATTTAAGGAAGGTGTATGAGTCACAAGAATGATTTTAAGGCTTTTTCTATTAGTGATAATGCGAATGTAGTCAGTCAAGATAAATATGAGATAAATCAGAGTTTGCAGACTGGATTTTCACCAGATAATGTTCCCACTCACTTGTTAAATAAGGTATTACGTCAGGCATCAACGGTATCATCTGTCGTGGCTGATTTTATTGCAGCAGGATCTGGCAATGATGTTCTGGATGATGGAAATATAGCCAAACTCACCGTTCAATTAAATAAAGCGTTAGAACAGAAAATTACAGCGGACATTCCCAGCGCCTCATTAACTCAAAAAGGTATTGTCCAGCTTACAAATGTGGTTGGAAATAGCGATACATTGGCGGTTACACAAAAGCTTGTTCAGGAAGTAATAAATTCATTACATAAATATACCCGTGAAGAGATAGATAACCGGATTAAAACAGCCAATGAAATTCCTGTCGGTTCTCCTATTCCGTGGCCGTTACCTCACCCACCATTCGGTTATTTCACTTGTAATGGTTCAGCATTTAATAGATTACAGTATCCGAAGTTAGCGGAAGCTTATCCTGATGGTAGATTACCTGATTTACGCGGTGAATTTATCCGTGGATGGGATGACGGTCGAGGTATTGATAGTGGCCGTGGAGTTTTAACTCACCAGGGGGATGCTATCAGAAATATTGAGGGTTCATTTCCTGGAGCGATAGTAGCTCATTTTGAGCTGGCAGCAAAAGGGGCTTTTTATGGTAATGCAACTTTTGGTGTAGCTACAGATGGAAAGCCTAAATCGGTAGGTCATTTTACCCCGGATGTTGTATACACTGAATACGGTTTTGGGTTCGATGCGTCAAGGGTTGTTCCAGTAGCCTCAGAGAACCGCCCCCGCAATATAGCATTTAATTACATAGTGAGAGCAGCATAATGGTTGAATAAAAATACTCTTTTATAGCTAGAATATAGAAGAGAGGCTGTTCTACTTGAATGAAAGAAATTTTGACCCTTTTTTAACGGAAAGTTTTAATTTATTGATTTTTTAAGTAAATATTATTTACCCCGTAAAAAAGGGTTTTTTATTTTTTATAATGATTATTCTTTAACATTCAGTAGATTGGGGTTAATATGCAACAGTGTACTGCCGCACAGGCAGCTTAGAAATACGACCGCATCAATAATCATCCCATCGCTATGTGTACTGCCGCACAGGCAGCTTAGAAATTGACAAGCTGCAATGTCTCTCTCCAATCAGCGTGTACTGCCGCACAGGCAGCTTAGAAAGACAACGCTACGTTGTTTTCCTTAGACTTGCGGATATGTTCTTCTAGACGGTAGCAAGTCATATTAAGATGATTAGGGGTATACAAGTATTGGTTTATAAAAACAAGTAATACTTGTTTTTTTAAGAAGGGTTTATTTTTATTGATTGTTAAAAATGTGACTGCTTAGACATTCTTAGGTGATAGTTAAGGATATAGGGCAGAAAAGCCACCGAGTGGTGGCTGGTATAGTTATTGTGCTTTCTTTCTAAAGTTATCGTCATTTTTAACGAACTCAAAAGCATCAAGGATAATACCTGTGATCCTCAATATATCTTCTGGAGCTTCTATAAATATTCTTGAGTTATTAGCAGATAATCCAGCCCTATTAACTTCGTTGGCTAATATATCAGTTAGCTCAATAGGTATCTGGATGTAAGGTTTATTCTTCTTGTCAAAGTATCTTATTATCCATCTGTTTGATTTTCCTTGATAAAGAATTCCAAAGTAAGATTCTGTATCCTTGTATTGCAAGTCAACAGAATCCCCGACTATTGATTTTGCTTTTTCATATAAAGCTAATTCGTTTTTGGTGGTAACAATATTAGGGTTATCTAGATCCACTATCTCATCTGGTTCTTTCGAATTTTCTTGGAGTTCTATCTCGTCTTGAACTCCATCAATCGGAACATGTGTATTTGAAAGACCGGAAACCACCATTGCGCTGACAGATTTCTCAACAGCTTGTTTTACCAACGGGGTGATTGATTCAATAAAGCGCTGATTTAGTTGGCGTTCGACATTAGATCTATTGGCAACATATCTTACAAATTCACTATCAACATCTCTCAAGCTAGTGCTGATGGTTTTAGTAAAAGCGGATAAGTAAACACTTTCCTCTGCAAGTGTCCTTAGTGCTTCCGGTTTGAATTTATCGTGTCTAAATCGATAGAGCTGGCTTACATCTGCATCGCTCACTTCATCCATGTTAATGCGTAAGAATGGGGTAGGATCCATTACGTTTTTTTGTTTTAAATCGGTAAAGAAACGCCACTCTAATCCATTTGTAATTGCCGAAATAGTCACTTCTGGAGTGGAATTAAAGTATCTGGATAACTGAGGGCAGTGGTTATCTAGCTTTTCGCTGTATCCTTTTGCCTCGATAAACATAACTGGAACACCTTGGCAAAACAAAGCATAATCAACCCGCTCGTTTGCTTTTAACCCGGGGAAATCCGCTCCGTACTCGGCTTTAACTTTTTGAGGGTCATACGGACTGAACCCAAGAATATCTAAAAAAGGCAATATTAATGCTTGCTTAGTTGTTTCTTCGGTGGTGCAGTGTTGGCCTGCGCTCTTAACGTGGTCAACATGATGTTTTATTTTTATCTTAAAATTGTCCATTCCATAACCTTAGTAATCTAAAACGGAATACCAGAACATTCTCCCGATGATGTTCACTTGATCTTCATCTGCAACTTCATCTTCGTATTCATCACGGTTATAACTTCTGATCAGTAATTTCCCTCTCGGGCGTCTGTAAAGACATTTAAGACGCTTTAACCCATCTTGTTCAATTGCATACACTTTTCCATCAATAATTTTCTTATTAGAGATATCTACTGCTATTGCTGTTCCATCTGGGATAACTGGCTCCATGCTGTCGCCCTTAGCAGGAAAACAAACAATTGTAGAGCCGTCAGTTGGTGCGCCAATTCTGCTTAATGTTGCTTTAGAAAATCTTAACTTAAAGCTGTTATAATCTGCATCAATACATCCACTATTGCCGCACGCGAATTCAATATCTTTTAAGAACGGTACTTTCACCTCATTGCTATCTAATGGCATGTTACTGTCCCATTGCGTAATAGTTGTCCACTCGCTCTCAGATGGAACTTGGTTCGAACCCTTTTTGAGTGTTTCGCCAAATAAAAGCCAGTTCACATCAGCGTCAAGGATAGATGCTAATGTTGTTAGCCTTGATTTTCTTGGCTCTGTGCTTGATTCCCACTGTTGCACAGACTGTGGAGTAACCCCAAGCATATTTGCTAGTTCAGCTTGAGTTAGTTTTTTTGCAAGCCGAGCTTGCTTGATTCTTTCGTGCATTGTTTTCATGCCTTAAATATACAAGCGAGGCTTTTATTTTTATAGCAAGTAAAACTTTATTTTTAAAGTGTTTATTGTATTTTGTTTGTTGTTAGTAAAAAAATAAAACCTTTATGAACATACTGGATATAGCAATAAAAGAAGTTGGCGGCATACCAGCGTTAGCCAAAATGCTAAGTATTAGGGATCAGGTGGTTCACCAGTGGGACAAAAAAGGGTATGTATCACCTTCAAGAAGATAATACTGCAAATAGAAGAGAGTAAATTGTAACCTCAGGGAAAATGATTCCGTGGTTGCAAGGATAGGGGAGAGAGTTGATTAGTTCACAAAAGTTCTTTTAACTCTAACTGACATCATGGAATAAAGTACCCATATAGCAGTAGTAACTATAGACCGTAGAGCGGGTAATATGTTGTCATAGATAATAGTTAGCAAGAGTAATAATGCATTAGAAGTAATTTTAAATATTATTAAGAGCTGCCAATGATCAAGCAATGCGTTATAGAATTGAGGTATTGTATTAACAGTTTTTCCGAGCAGAAATGTGGTCAGCAGAGTCAACATTGTCGTTTAGATATTCGTGTCCAAATGCCGGAAGATTCAGTTTGGAATTTAAAACAGAAGGAGTTGCAGGAAGAGATAGAAGGAATAGGAGAAAAATAGTTTCCAGATATTAAATATAAATGGTTTGGATATATTTCCGATTTTAAGATATTGAATTGCTTATTGCTGCTAATGATATAAAAACAGTCAATCTCCTAATAAATAGGAATGCTGTATTACTCCTCTTTCTGCACTAGACTTTAATTTTAATGATTTACAGGCAGATTGTTTTTACAGTAATTAAATATGTTGATTATAAAAAATATTATTTTTATTAAGGAGGAAGTACATGAGTCAGAAAAGTGATTTTAAGGCTTTTTCTGTTGGCAATAATGCTAATATAATTAGCCAAGAAAAATATGAAGAAAATCAGAATTTGCAGACTGGGTTTCCACGAGATGGTATTACCACTGATATGCTAAATAAGGCATTACGTCAGTCTTCCACGATATCCTCTGTAGTCGCTAATTTTATCGCCACACACTCTGGCAATGATGTTCTGGATGATGGAAATATAGAGAAACTCAACGCCCAATTAAATGGAGCGCTGGAACAAAAAATGGCAACAAAGGTTCCCGATGCTTCATTAACACAAAAAGGTATTGTTCAGCTTACAAATGTGATTGGCAATAGTAATACATTGGCTGTTACACAAAAGCTTGCTCAGGAAATAATAAGTTCGTTACGTGAAGAAATTAATATACCTGTGGGTTCCCCCATTCCGTGGCCGTTACCCTATCCACCTATCAACTACCTTGTTTGTAACGGTGCATTTTTTAATAAATTTCAGTACCCAAAGTTAGCAGAAGCTTATCCTGACGGTAGATTGCCTGATTTAAGGGGAGAGTTTATCCGTGGCTGGGACAGTGGTAGAAATGTAGATCCATCGCGTTCAATATTGTCGTGGCAGGAAGGGGCTTATTTGATACAGAATGCTGATCGGGCCAGTCATTTTATTATTACCCCTTCACTCAATGAGCGCAAAAAATTGCAGTGGGATATTCCCCAAAATAACAATATTTCGGTAAGAGCTGTATATTATAAAGCTCAGACAGACTGGACTGCGAATTCCGCATTTATAGGGGTATCAAGGCCCCGTAACATAGCATTTAACTACATAGTGAGAGCAGCAGCATGTAGCGTAATGACAGAACAAAAAAACTTTTTAGAGCAACATGAAGCTGCCGTATTGGGTGAAGACGGATTAGCAATTCAACCCGGCTGGATAAAAGTTTATCATACTAATCAAATAACAAGAGAATTTACTAACGCTGATATTGAATATGTTATGCTCGGCGTCAGTTTGTCAGCGCATTCTTATTTAGATGCACCAGACTTTCCAGATTCTGATGGTCTGGCTGTTTGCCGCAGTGAAGATGGTAAGCGTTGGGAAATAGTACCGGACTATCGCGGAAAAATCGCTTACGACACGTTAACACTAACTCAACAGGAAATCACTGAATTGGGTGAATTACCTGAAACTCAGACCTTTAAGCAACCTACCACCGATTTTGATAAGTGGGATGGCACACAATGGGTCACTGATAACGCAGCTCTAAAAGCAGATCAGATTGAACAAGCGGAGCGGCAGCGTATGGCTTTGTTGCGACACGCTAATGAATCCATTGCATTACTGCAAGATGCTGTTGATTTAGATATCGCTACCGAAGCAGAGAAAGCTGCTCTGTTGGAATGGAAAAAATACAGGATAATGCTCAATAGAGTAAATATTTCGCTGGTTTCCGATATTGAATGGCCAGAACAGCCGAAGTGAAAAATATAGTGAAAGGGTATCGTGAATGAATAGCTGCATCCTACTAATGATCAGAAACCGTTATGCCTTTATTGATTAGATTTGATGAATAAATGATCATAAAAAGCATGTCATGATTCGTTCAGGTGTGCTTTTTTTATGTGAAAAATATTTTTCTGATGATATTTTGAGGGGGAAGAGATTGCCTGAAATAGATAATGTATATTTATACAGCGCCGCCAAAGTGCCGCCATTTTGCCGCCACTTCATCATTTTCAGGCCATCGCACAATGCAAAAAAGCCACCTTGCGGTGGCCTTTTCTTTTCCCTAACTCACTGTTTTACAGCAAGTTTTTATTTGGTGCCCAGGGCGGGACTTGAACCCGCACAGCCTTACAGCCGAGGGATTTTAAATCAGGTGTTATAATGATATTTATCAGATAGTTACTTTCTATTTTCACTATAAAAAGAAGTTTTGTCGATTAACAAAATCAATTAGTTAAAAACCGTAAATAATTAATATAGTGAAGATAAAAGGGCTCGAAATAGAAAGGACTATAAGTCCCTTGGCATTAAATTATCACATATAACAGCTATTTTCCTTGACCACCAACAACAGGAACTATTTGCACTTTTCTGTCATATCTAGCAGTTTGAGTAATATTTTTATGCCCTGAAATTTTTTGTTTTTCTGTTAGCGGGCCCTCCAAATCAGATATCCCTTTGGCTTTCAGATCATGAAATGTAAAATTGAAATCTAATTCCGGAAATTTTTTGACAGCTTCTTCATGCGCTTTGCTCCATCTACTATTAAATCCATCCCTTGTATATCTGGAACCTTTACGTTGATGAACTACATATATACTACTGATCCCGTCAGCTAGCGGTAACGATTTACTCATTTCAATAACGTTATTTAGTCGCTCTGTCCACCCTTTAATTTGTGCAACCGCCGTTTTGCTCTGCTTAATAAATATTCCTGTATCGCTTATTTGTGCATATGTCATAGCCAGAACATCTTTTTGCCTGGCACAGCAGAGGTAAGCCAGCTCCATTGCCACTTTAACGACTGGAGGGGAAACAGAATAGAGGGCATTATATTCATCATCGGTAATATACCGATCTCGCACTTTTTCTTTAAATTGCCGCACACCCTTGCATGGATTTCCTTTAACAAATCCACGCTCATAAGCCCATCTATAAACACCGGATAAAAAGCTCTTCTCCCTGTTTGCTTGAACTTTACTCTTCAACCCGCGCTTATCCATATATTTTCTGATATGCTCTGGCTTGATATTATCTGGTAGCATCTTCCCAAAAACAGGCAGTAATTTATTGGAATACTTATGGTAATCTTTTTGAGTCTCCGCGCTTAAATCTGTAAAGTCGGGTGAGAGGAAGAAGCTCTTCACTAGCCCTGCAAGTGTTTCTTGTTCTTTCTGCTCAGATAGTAGTTTTTCATATGCTACCCAAACTTCTGCTTGAGTAGATGAAAAACTACATAAACGGATAGTTCGGCTATCTGGAGTCAGGAACTCATAAGCCGATCGCCCTCTGCGAACTCGTTGGGGCATCCAATTATCCGCGGAGTTTTTACGTTTCCTTCCCATCAATCTAAAGCTCCGAAATTGGGTTCTTGGGGAGAGGGGATATTTCTAATTCTTTGTGTTAACGGATTGTTGAAATGCTCCCATGTCGTTCTGGGTTTACCATCTCGACGGATTACAAAAAATATTCCAGCTTCTTTTAATGCTTCGCATTGTTTGGATGGGATTTTGTATCCTGTTAGTTCTGCGATATCTGTATCGCTAATAATGCCGGTTTGCGCATCCATATTGACCTCAATTATCTGATGGATTTATATTTGTTCTTTTTGCAAATTTCGAACATACTGAGAAAGCTAGGCTTTCGGCGTTGACTTTCTCATCTGATGCTCAGACATAATTAATTTGAATTTCGGTGTATATTTATCGAGTATTGCTGTGACTGCTTTATCATCGTATTTTCTGAGAGATGTCAGCTCGCTTAATCATTCCTTTGCTATTGCCCGGTGTCCGTTTTCAAGAACTTGGTCATTCATCTAGATTAAATTTCAAATCAGTTATTTTCATTTTTAATCCCATATTAAATCAGTTAACTCATTATTTAATAGTCTACATTTTTCAGCGGCATCAATGATTTTCTGCGCTCTTTCAATGTTAGCTTCTGTAATATCAAATTTAATTTCACTCCATCCATCCTGATCAGTTATGTATATTGAAAACCAATTATTTATCAGTGAATTATTACTTTTAATGGCTGATATTTTAATA